>JACCXR010000449.1 GCA_013696915.1 Euzebyaceae bacterium | reverse complement strand
CACCCGGGCGCCCGGCCGGCGGTGGCTGCGGGCCGGGATGCTCCTGCCCCTGATCGTCCCGCCCTTCGTGGCCGCCCTCGGGTGGGCGCAGGCCTACGGCCCGGCGGGGCTCACCGACGACATCTTCGGCGTGGCGCTGCCCGGGGTCTACGGCGCAGCCGGGGTGGTCGCGGTCATCGCCGTCCACGCCGTGCCACTGGTCTACGTGGCGGTCGCGGCGGGCCTGGCGAGCCGCGCGGAGCCGGACGTCGAACGCGCCGCCCGCCTCAGCGGCGCCAGCGGCTGGGTGGCCTTCCGCACCGTGACCCTGCCCCTGCTCCGACCGGCGCTGACGGCGGGAGCGGCGCTCGCGTTCGTCACCGCGGTGAACGCCTTCGGGGTCCCCGCCATGCTCGGGACGCCCGCCGGCTTCGCGACGGTCACGACGCGCATCTACTCCGATCTGGTGCTCGCCGCCGATCCCGCGGCCTTCAGCCGGGTGGTCGTGCTGGCAGCGGGGCTCGTGGTCCTGACGCTCGCCGTCGTCGGCGCGGCCGACGTGCGCGACGGACTGCGCGGGAGCGTGGCCAGGACCGCCGCGCCGGCCGGGGGGGACGTCCCGGAGGCGGGCGGCCGCTGGCCAGGTGCGCTCGCGTGGGCCTACCTGGCGGCGACCACAGGCGTTCCACTCCTCGCGCTGGTGCTCGTGTCGGTGACGCGCGCCGTGGGCCTGCCCCCCGTCCCCGCCAACTGGACGCTGGCGCACTTCCGGACCGCGCTCGACGGGCTGGGTGGGGCCGCCCTCGGGCGCAGCCTGTCCCTCGCGATCGTGGCCGCCACCGTCGCGGTGCTGCTCGGCGGCCTCCTGACGGTGCTGCGCCACCGCCGAGGAGGCCGCAGCCTCGGCACGGTCGCCACCCTGACGTTCGCGGTGCCCGGCTCGGCTCTCGCGGTCGCGATGCTGCTCGCCTACGGGCGCTGGTTCCGCGACACCCTGCTCCTCATCGTCCTCGCCTACCTCGCGAAGTTCTGGGCGCTGGCGCACCGGCCCATCGCCGGCGCCGCCGACGGCGTGCCGCCCGACCTCCCCCGGGCCGCCCGGATCAGCGGCGCCACCCCCCTCGTCGCGCTGCGCACCGTCACCGTGCCGCTGCTGCGCCCGGCCGTGGCAGGCGCGTGGCTGGTGGTCTTCCTCTTCGGGATCCATGAGCTCACGATGTCCAGCCTGCTCTACGGGCCCGGCAGCGAGACGCTCGCCGTGGTCATCCTCAACCTCCAGCAGCTCGGGGACATCACCGTGACGACGGCGCTCGCGGTGCTGCTCACCGGGCTGGTGCTCGCTGTCGCCGGGTTGCTCGCCCTCGTCAGAGGGTGGTCGCGGCGCCCGCCGGACCGCCGATGACCGCGGCGCTCGAGTGCGAGGCGCTGACGGTCGCGTTCTCCGCGGCGGTGGTCCTCGACCGCGTCGACCTCGTTGTGGCGCCGGGCGAGGTCGTCGCCGTCCTCGGCCCGTCCGGTTCCGGCAAGACGACGCTGCTGTCGACCGTCGCGGGATTCGTCGCCCCGCGCGCGGGGCGGGTGCTGTTGGCCGGGCGCCTCGCGAGCTCGCCGCGGCGGTCACTGCCGCCCGAGAGCCGCGACGTCGCGATGGTGTTCCAGCACTACGCCCTGTGGCCGCACCTGTCCGCCGTGGACACGGTCGCCTACCCGCTGCGGCGTCGCGGCCAGGCGGCGCCGGAGGCCCGGCGGCGGGCCCTGCAGCTACTCGACCGGATGGGCATCGCAGAGCTGGCCGGCCGGCGGCCGGCCGAGATGTCCGGCGGGCAGCAGCAGCGCGTCGGCCTGGCACGGGCCCTGGCCCGCTCGCCGTCGCTGTACCTGTTCGACGAGCCGACCGCGCACCTGGACACCGCGCTGCGCGGCGTCCTGCAGGATGAGATGACCGACCGTCGGCGTGCCGACGGTTCCACGGCGCTCTACGCCACGCACGACGCCGCCGAGGCGCTCGCGGTCGCCGACCGCGTCGCGCTGCTGCGCGGCGGCCGGCTGGCGCAGGTCGGGGCTCCCGCGGAGGTCTACGAGCAGCCCGCCGACCTCTGGGCGGCGCACCTCACCGGACCCGCTTCGGTGCTGGCGGTTGAGGCCGAGGGTGTCACCGGCGGCAGGGTTGCCCTGACCGTCTCCGGCGAGCGGCTCCGGGTGGTCGGCGGCCGCGCGCCGGGCGGCGGCGGGGACGTCGTGCTCGTCCGACCGGAATGGGCGGCCCTCGGGGGGAACCTCCCCGCCGAGGTCGAGCAGGTGCGGTACCGCGGCCCTCACACCGACTACCGTCTCGCCACGCCCGCCGGCAGCGTCGACGTCCGCCACCCCGGCATGCCGGCGGCCCGCGCCGGCGACCGCGTCGGATGGACGCTGCACCGAGTGTGGGTCGCCCGCCGCGCCACCGGGAGCCCCGGCGGTTGAGCGGACCCGGAAACGGGGAGTAGCGCAGCATTCGGTCCCTACTGCAAGGAGGCCATCATGGGTGACGTCGACCCGACACCGGATCCGGGCAAGAGCTCGACGGAAGGCGGCGAGGACCTCGCCGAGAACGTGGACGAAAAGGGTCGCGAGGACGCGGGGCACCAGGGCCCTACCGAGCGGCCGGTGGGCACGTCGACCGCCAGGGACTCCACCGGCGTCGACCCCCAGGAACCGATCACCGGCGGGCCGACCGCGCCGAGCGGCGATCAGGGCGGCTGATCCTCCACCGCTCCACCGCAACCCACCCGATGGAAGGGAGCTCGATGGCAGCCGACGATCCTGAGAAGGAGCCCGAGCGGGCCGCAGCGGACACGATGAAGAGCACGAACTACCGGCCGGACACGGTCGATCACGGCTCGGTCGAGGAGCAGGAGGTCGGCCAGTTCGAGGGTGAGGGCCAGCACGGATGGTCACCCGACGTGCAGGCCGGTGACAAGAGCGCGGACGACCCGGAGGACGGCGACTCCACCACCTGATCCCGGGGGCACGGCCCGAGACCGCCCGCCCCGCACAGTTCAGGGGCGGGCGGTCTCTTGGGGCCAGGGATTGCCGAGAGCCATGACCTCGTCCTCCTGCGCCTGGCCCTGCAGGTAGTCGAGCGCCGCCCGGGCCTCGTCGGCGGCCATGGGGGACATGGCGAACCCCATGTGGATGAGGATCCAGTCGCCGGCCGCGACGGCTTCGTCCAGCATGCCGACGTTGATCTGGCGGTGCACCCCGCTCACGTCGACGACCGCAAGGTCGGGGTGGTCGGTGTCGAGTCCCACCACTCGTCCTGGGATTCCAAGGCACATCGTTCGCGTCTCCTGACTCACTGGTTCGCGGCCAGCTCGATCGATTCGAGCGTGAGCTCATCCCCGCCGCTCAGTTCCACGTCCGGCGAGCCGCAGCCGGCGCAGACGGCGAGGACATCTTCGGCGTCGCCCTCGTGTCCGCACGTCCGGCATCGGCAGGTCGCCGGAACGAGCACGAGGTCGACGCCCGCGTCCTCGGCCACACCGCCCGCGGACACCATGGCGAACGCCTGGTCGAGCGCCGGTGCGACGACCTGGTGGAGCGTGCCCACGCGCACGCGGACCCGGCTCACGCGCCGTCCGGCGGCCCGGCGCTCGACGGCGCCGAGGATGCCCTCGCACAGCCCGAACTCATGCACGCGCGCATCCTCACATCTGGCGCATCCGCAGGTAACGCGCGACGTCCGGCCAGGTGGCCCGGGCGAGCGCGCCG
>JACCXR010000448.1 GCA_013696915.1 Euzebyaceae bacterium | reverse complement strand
CCCCCGGATCCGCCCCCGCCGAGCGCGCCCCCGCCGAGCCCGCCCGCACCGAGCCCGCCCGCACCGACGACCCCCGTCCCGACCGGCCCCCGGGACCCAACGCCCGCCGACGCGGCCGAGTTCGCCGCCGACTTCCGCCCGGAGGGTGCCGACGGGCTCCGGTCCGTGGCCGCCGACGTGAACGGCGACGGCGTGAACGAGATCGTCTTCGCCGCCATCGTCGCCGACGTGGTGCGGCTGGACGTCGCCGCGTGGAACGGGGAGACCTACGAGATCGCGTACACCGGACAGGGCGGCGCGGCCGACGAGATCAGCGGCTTCACGGTGCGCGACATCACCGGCGACGGGCCCACCCGGGAGATCGTCACCTCCCAGAACGTCGGCGCCCAGGGTCAGAGCGTCAGCATCTGGGGATGGGACGGCGCGGCGATCGCCCCACAGACCGCCCAGGACGGGTGCTGGACCGGCAGCAACACCTACGGCATCATCGGCGCGAGGGTCGGGCGGGGACGCATCGAGGCCACGTGCGACGGGTCGCCGCTGCCGACCGCGGCCTGGCCGACGGACGTCTACCTATGGGACGGGGCGGCGTGGGCCTACGACAGCACGATCGACCCGGAGTTGTGACGCCGCCCTATGGCACGCGCACCGGCCGCGGGTCGCAAGGCGCGTCCCATGCGCTGGAGGCCGTCGGCTGAAGACCGTCTGGCGGGCGGGAACGGTCGCCGCCGACCGCGACGGCGTCGCGCGCCCATGGCTGCTGTGGCGCGCCGCGTCCGGGTGGGACCTGTTCTACGCGGGGCTGGCGCAGGGCGTGTGGCGGATCTGCCGCGCCCGGGCCCCCGGACCCGCCCCAGAGGCGTTCGAGCCCGGTGGCCCCACCCTGGATCCGGGTCCGCCGGGCTCCGGCGAGGACCGAGGAGTGCGGAGCCCCTGCGCCGTCGCGACCGAGGACGGCGGCGTGCTGTGCCTGTACGCCGGCGACGACGGCGGGCGCACACACCTGTTCTCGGCATGGCTGCCCTCCTCGGGGACCGGTCTCCTGCGGTCAGAGTGGCAGCGGCTCGGCCCCACGCTGCGGGCGGGCCGGCCCGGCGACGCCGACGCGGCGGGGTGCGATCATCCCTCGCTCGTCCGGGTCGGTCGCCGGCGTTGGCTGTGGTACACGGCCAGGGACGGCGCCGGCGAGGCCCGGTCCGGGCGGATCTCGGTGGCGTCGTCGGTGGCCGGCGAGCCCTGGGCCCGCCATGGCGTCGTCCTCGGGCGCGGCGCTCCCGGCCAGCCCGACGAATTGGCGGCCGAGTCGCCGGCGGGAAGCCTGCGCAACCCCGATCCCGACTCCCGGACTCTCGTCGAACTGCTCTACACCGGTGTCGACGCCCACGGCGCGACCCGCGCGCTGCGGGCCCGGTCGACCGACGCCGTGACCTTCGACCGGCTGGGGCCTCTGACCGGCACGGGCATCAGGGACGCCACCGTCGCGGACGGCCCCGAGGGGACCCGCTGGCTGGCGGCCGCGGAGGACGGGGCGCTGAGCGTCGGCCCCCTCGGGTGGAGCTAGATGGTCGGCCCACCACACCTGGCCGTGGCCGAGCCTGTCACCGCCGGCGGTCGGCGCGGCGTCGCCGTGCGAGTTCCACCACGTCGTCCGGCACGCCCCCCGTCATAGGGCAGCGGCGAAGCCGCCACCTCGGCACAGCTCAGGGTCCGCATCGTAGGGATGGCGTTCGAGGGCGGCGACCTCCCGCTGGCGCTCGAGCCGATCGAGCAGGGCACTCAGCGCGCGATCGAGGAGACGCCTCCGGTCCATGCCCTGGAACGTAGCTTGTGTCGAAGCATGTCTCGGGTGGGGCGGAGCCCCGGCGCGTTGTGAGCGCGTTTGTTGGTCGCTGCGCGTTACCCCGGCCCCGAACGGGGAGGTTACGCTCCCTTTCCGCCGCGGGCCTGTGGCCTGGGCAGTTCTGTCCGCCAGACAATGACGTCTCGAGGAGGATTCCAGTCATGGCCACCCATCTGCCATCGGCGAAGTCCGTCACCACGAACCCGTCGCAGGATGAGTTCAAGCGAATGGTGTCGGAGATGCCGAACGCCCAGCTCACCGAGTTCGGCAACTACAACGTCAAGGCCCGGGTGACCGCACGCTCCGCCGGCTCGACCTTCATCGTCACCGACGACCCCTCGACGACCACGAAGCCGACCATGTCCCGCGCCGACTACGCAGAGGTCGAGGCACGGCAGGAGGCCTACGTCGCCGAGCGGGACATGATCCTGATCGAGGGCTACATCGGGCCGGAGAACTCGCCGATGAAGCGCCCGGCGCGCGTGTTCATCGAGCGGTCGAACGCCAACATCCCCGCCATGCAGCAGCAGCTCTACTACCCGCGTGACGCGAACTGGGACGCCGACGAGGCGCTCACGGTGATCTACACCCCGAACTGCCCGGCCGACGGCTTCCCCGACGACAGGCTCGTGACGATCGACCTCGAGCACTGGGTCACCCGCGTGTTCAACATCGACTACTTCGGCGAGTCGAAGATGGGCGGCCTGCGGATGTGGATGGAGTGGGCGTTCCAGCAGGGGGCGCTCGCCATGCACGCCGGAGCCAAGATCATCCCAACGCCGCAGGGCGACAAGGTGGGCCTGATCATCGGCCTGTCCGGCACCGGCAAGACCACGACCACCTTCACCCGCCAGAACGGCTCGCTGCCGGTGCAGGACGACATCGTCGCCCTGGTCGACGGCGGCGGGGTCTACTCGACGGAGAACGGGTGCTTCGCCAAGACCTTCGGGCTCGACCCCAGGTACGAGCCGACGATCTACCACGCGCTCGCCTCGCCGAAGGGCTGGCTGGAGAACGTCGCCGTCGACGAACAGGGCAGGGTCGACTTCTTCGACGCTTCCTACACCGCCAACGGACGCGGCACCTTCGCGCTGGAGGAGATCGAGCACTTCGACCCCCGCAAGCTCGACAAGGCGGACTTCCTGCTCATCCTCAACCGTAACGAGACCATCCAGCCGGCCGTGGCGAAGATGGCGTCGATCGAGCAGGCGGTCGCCTACTTCATGCTGGGCGAGACGAAGGGCACGTCGGCCGGCGGCGCCGCCGAGGCCGGCAAGTCGCTGCGCGTCCCCGGGACGAACCCGTTCTTCATGCGGCACGAGTACCTGCAGGGCAACCGCCTCGGTGACCTGATCCGCTCGATGGACTACGACTTCGGCGTGTACGTGCTGTCCACCGGCAGGGTCGGAGGCGGCGAGGACGTCGAGGGATCGAAGAAGGTGAAGATCCCGCACTCCTCCGCCGTCGTGAAAGCGATCGCCGAGGGGACCATCGAGTGGGACGAGGACCCCGACTTCGGCTACCTCGTGGCCACGTCGGTGCCGGAATTCGACGACGACGAGCTGCTGCAGCCGCGGCGGCTCTACGAGCGCCTCGGCCGATCCGACGAGTACGCCGAGGTGGTGCGGCGGCTGAAGGACGAGCGGGTCGAGTACATGAAACAGCACGAGGGACTCGACCCGGCCGTGGTCCCCGCGCTCGGCTGAGGCCCCACGCTCGACGCGCTACCGGTCGAGCGCCAGGGTGATCTCCTCGAACACGGGTCGCCTGCGGCGGTGCGGGAAGGGGTCGTAGGCCCCGCGCGCTTCCGCGACGGTGGAGCGCCCGGCGGCGATCTCGCCGTTGAGTTGCATCAGGCGGGGGATGACCTTGTGCCTCCAAGCGGCGCACCGCGATGGCGGTTCGAAGCGCGACGGCGTCGATGTCGGCCGCGGCACCCGCGATGACCGCGGCGATATCCTCCCGCCG
>JACCXR010000440.1 GCA_013696915.1 Euzebyaceae bacterium | reverse complement strand
GGGCACGGCCGGTGGAGGCGCGTCCGGCGGGGGCCACGGCCGGTGGAGGCGCGTCCGGCGGGAGCCGCGAGGAGCCAGACGGAACCGGGGGGCCGGGACCGCCCGCCCGGGGACGCCGCGTCGGCGGCGACGTGAGCCGACCACCGGGCCGGCGCACCGCCGCAGGTCGCGGGACCGGTCCACCGGGCAAGCACAGGGCGAGGTCGGCGGGGCACCGAACCGGTGGCGAACCGCCTCCCGGCACGCCCGGCTCCGAGTCCGACGAGGCTCGACACGTCGGCGAGGCGAGACCCCCGCCGAGCCTGTTCGGCTGAGTCGCCCGGTGCGCCGTGCGCGGACCGCCGGCGCGCGCGGTCAACCCCGCCCCCGCGGCGGCCGGGTCTCACGACGGCCGGGTCGCGCTGGCGGGCTGATCGCGGGACGGCGGAGTCGCGCTGGCGGGCTGATCGCAGGACGGCGGAGTCGCGGGCGTTGCGGGCGGGACGTGGCAGTCCGCCCCCGGGCGGGCCGCCTCATCCGGGAGGTCTCACGGTCGTCGCAGGCGGCGGTGGGTGCCGGCGGGGGAGGATGGGGTATTCAGTGGCCGTGAACGCCCCCCAGAGGAGGTCGTGGCATGCATGTCCTCGAGAAGTTGATGGACCGGCTCGCCGGCGCGGCGGTCCTGGACCGCCCTGTCGACGTCGCCGACCGGCTGTGGCGGCCAGTCGTCGACCCCCTGCCGATGAGGAACCTGCTGAGCGGCACCTGGCTCGGGCATCGGCTTCACCCGCTCCTGATGGTCGCGCCGCTGGGGTCCATGGTGAGCGCCGGCCTGCTCGACGTGCTGGGCGGTCGGGACAGTGAGGCGTCCGCGGACCGGCTGCTGGGCGTGGCGGTCCTCACCGCGGCGCCGACGACCTTGGCGGGCTGGTCGGACTGGACGCATGCCTCACCGTCGGAGAAGCGGCTCGGCCTGGTCCACGCCGGCGCCAATATCACGGCGGTTCTGCTGAGCGCGGCGTCGCTGCGGGCGCGGAAGAGCGGCCACCGCCTGACCGGCAAGGCCCTGTCGTTGCTCGGCCTGGGGGCGGTGGGCGCCGGTGGCTACATCGGCGGGCACCTCAGCTACGTGCTCGGCGTGGGCGTCAGCCGGACGGCGTTCGCGGAGAGCGTCGACGAGTGGACGGACGTCGTCGCCGAGACCGAACTGGCGGAGGGGCGGCCGCACCGGGAGACGGTCGGCGGGGTCGACGTCCTGCTCGTACGCCGGTCCGTCGCCTCCGGCGACTCTGGAGGGACTGGGGCCTCCGGCGCGTCCGCGGGTTCCGGCCGCATCGACGCGCTGCTCGACCGCTGCAACCACCTGGGCTGCTCCCTCGCTGAGGGGCGGCTCGACGGCGATGCCGTGGAGTGCCGGTGCCACGGGAGCCGCTTCCGGCTGGTCGACGGGCGTGCGCTCGCCGGACCGGCGGCGTCGGCCCAGCCGGCGTTCGACACGCGGGTGCGCGACGGCCGGGTTGAGATCCGGTCTCGGCTGCCCGGCTTCGGGTAGAGGTTCGGGACCGGCCGGCGGCCTCGCATCGCGGCGTCTACACCCGACCAGCCGGCGAAGTCGCGGCCGGCGAAGTCGCGGAAGCGGTCGGCGTCGTCCCGCAGGGCGGCCGACAACCCTGCACGCAGGCGCCGGTCGGGTGGCGGGGACGTCGCCTTCCTGGGGGTGGACGACGGCTTCTGGTGCGAGACCTCGACGCTCGCCCCGGACCCGTCGGGCTCCAGACAGCGAACGCAGCGCCCGCGCGGGTCCGCGAGCAGACCCTCACGCGCAACGACCGCTATCCGGGACCGCGGGAAGTGCCGCAGGAATGGGGTCAGCCGCGCGTGGTAGCGCCCGCGGTCGACGTACTGGCTGTGCGGGTCGAGGAGCGCCGCGTCCAGCGGCCGGCTCTGTCCCGTCGGCGCGGTGATGGTGGTACTGCGACACCGCCCGCTCCACGGGATCGCGGACGAGGTAGACGAGCCGCGCGCCCGGGATCAGCGCGGCCATGCGCGCGGCGACGTGGGGCTCGGACGGCGATGTGTAGCCCGGCGAGGACTCCCCGCGCACCGGGGCCGCGGCAGGGAATTGGTGCCGATACCAGCCGACGCCGCGGTGGCGGTTGCCCTCGGCCCAGGGTGCGTCGTCGCCCGAGCCCGCCGCCGGACCGAAGAAGAAGTTGAGCTCCTTCGGGTCGGACATCGCGATCTCGGGATGACGGTCGAGGAACCCGTGCAGGGCCGTCGTGCCGCACTTCATCGCGCCGACGACCACCAGGTTCGGCAGGGCGCCGGCGTGCTCACCCACGGGCGCGCTCGATGACCTCCGCCTGCACCAGCACGAGCGGGCCGACGCTGCCCTGGGCGAGCTCGTCGACGGTGTCCCACCAGGACTTCGTGGTGACGAGCCCCTCGAGGACTTGGATCAGCCCGGCCGAGCAGCCCCGCACGTGCGCGCGCAGGTACCGGAGCGCGAAATACTGGTACTCGCGCTCGTCGCGGTCCCACAGCGCGGAGACGACGCCGGTCAGCTCGGACTCGTCCGGGGCACGTAGGCCGGCGAGCACGTCGCGGTCGAGCGGATCCCGCTGCGGGCGCGGGATCCCGAGGAACGGGAACTGGCCGCGCATGTAGCGGGACATCGGTCCGGCCGCCACGGGGTCGCGGTGCGCCTCATAGGCGGCGCCGACCCGCCCGAGGAGTTCCGGGACGAGGTCCATCAGTCCAGCGGCACGGCGCAGCCGCCTCCGAGGGGATCGCCGGCGTCGTCCCCGCAGGTCGCCACGGCGAGCTCGGCACCGCTGGCGGCCAGCGCGCCGATCTCCTCGACCCGCCCGCCGGCGGGCAGCTCGACCGCGGCGAATCCGGCCGGCAGACCCTCCTCGACGCCGACCGGCTCCCGCTCGAGGATGTCGCCGCCCACCAGCCGGATCTCGACGACGGCGACCTCTCGGGCGGTCGCCAGCACGAGCACCGGCACGGGTCCGTCCGGCACCTCGACAGCCCAGATGGGCTGGAGAGGATCGGGCACGGCGCACGTCCGAGTCCGTGGGCCGGATGCGAAGACGAGGTCGGCGCAGGCCCCGCCCGGGTCCCAGCGCGCCGTCGCCTCCCACGCCTCCCCGGACCCGGGCCCTTCGGCGATGTCGACCGCCACGGGCGACGGCGGCGGGTCGAACGCGGGGCGGCTCGGTCCGATCCCCAGCTGGTCTTGTAGCCGCGGGCTCGCCAACAGCAGGAAGGCCAGCCAGCCGACAATGAACAGCACCGCCGTGACGGCCACCACGTGTCCCGACGTCAACCCGCCCGGGCGGGGGGACTGCGTCCGTGCCATGCGCGCTCCCCGCCCTCGTCGCCACCGCCCCGGCGGGGCGCTCCTCCACTAGGATGCCTCGCGTGTCCCAGCGCCTGGTCGGTATCGACGCCATCACCGCGGCGGCGGGCCGGCTCGCCGGAATCGCCCAGCGGACGCCGGTGGAGACGTCGCGGGCGATGTCCGCGGCCGCGGGAGTGCGCACCCTGCTCAAGTGCGAGCACCTGCAGCGGACCGGCTCGTTCAAGATCCGCGGGGCGTACAACCGCATCGTCCTGATGGCGCCCGAGGAGAAGGCGCGCGGCGTCGTCTGTGCCTCCGCCGGCAATCACGCGCAGGGCGTCGCGCTGTCGGCCCAGCTGCTCGGGGTCCGGGCGCGGGTCTTCATGCCGGCCGGCGCGCCGCTGCCCAAGGTGGAGGCCACACGCGGCTACGGCGCCGAGGTCGTCCTCGTCGGCGACACCTTCGACGACGCCTTCGAGGCGGCGGAGAAGTGGACCGCCGAGCACGACGCCGTCTTCGTCCACCCCTTCGACCACCTCGACCTCATCGCCGGCCAGGGGACGCTCGGCCTCGAGCTGCTCGAACAGGTCCCCGACGTGGGGACCGTGGTCGTGCCCATCGGCGGGGGCGGGCTGATCGCCGGCGTCGCCGCCGCGCTGAAGGCCCGCCGACCGCAGGTGCGGGTCCTCGGGGTGGAGGCCGCCGGCGCGGCCTCCGTGATCGCTTCGCTCGAGCACGGGACGCCCGCGACGCTGGAGTCGATGAGCACCATCGCCGACGGCATCGCCGTCAAGACGCCCGGCGCACTGACGCTCGCGCACATCCAGGCCCTGGTGGACGACGTCGTCACGGTTACGGACGAGGCCATCGCCAGAGCGGTGCTGCTGCTCGTCGAGCGCGCGAAGCAGGTCGTCGAGCCGTCGGGCGCGGCCGGCCTCGCAGCGGTGCTCCAAGCCGGCGCCGACCTTCCGGAGCCGGTGGTGGCCGTGCTCTGCGGCGGGAACGTCGACCCGCTGCTGCTCGCCAGGATCATCCAGTCGGGCATGTACGAGGAGGGCCGCTACGCCGTCCTGCGGACCACCCTCCAGGACCGCCCCGGCGCCCTGTCCGCGCTGCTCGCCCTGCTCGCCGATGTCGGTGCGAACATCGTCGCCGTCGAGCACCACCGGCTCGGGACGCGCCTCGGTGTCCTCGAGGTCGAGGTCCAGCTCGAGGTCGAGACCCGGGGCGCTGCGCACGTCGACGAGGTGACCGCGGCACTCCGGTCGCACGGCTACCCGACCGGTTGAGCCGGCCGGCCGGCGTGGCCACCCGACCGGTTGAGCCCAGCCGGAGGCGCCGCTACGCGACCGGCTGAGCCGAGTCGGCGGTCCGCCCGACGAGGTCCGCGATCTCCCCGACGAGCCGGGAGAGCTCGTAGTCCTTCGGCGTGTAGACCGCGGCGACGCCGGCGGCGCGGAGCGCCTCGGCATCCGCCGACGGGATGATGCCACCCACGACGACCGGCGAGGACAGGCCCTCGCGGCGCAGCCCCTCGATGATCTCGGGCACGAGCGTGGCGTGCGACCCGGACAGCACCGACAGGCCGACCGCGTGGACGTCCTCGTCCGCGGCGGCCCGGACGATCTGCGCCGGCGTGAGACGGATGCCCTCGTAGATCACCTCGAAGCCGGCGTCGCGTGCTCTGACGGCGACCTGCTCCGCGCCCGACGAGTGCCCGTCGAGCCCGGGCTTCGCGATCAGCAGGCGGATCTTCCCGCCCACCCGTGCCTCCGCGGCCCGCACGCTGGCCCGTGCCCGCTCGATCGCGCCGGTCGCGCCCGCGCCGCCCTGCCCGCCGACGCCGGTCGGCCCGCGGTACTCGCCGAAGACCTCGCGCAGCGCGTCGGTCCACTCCCCGGTCGTCGCGCCGGCCTCGGCCGCCGCGATCGACGCCGCCATGATGTTGTCCTCAGAGGCAGCGGCCGAGCGCAGCCCTGCCAGCGCACGCTCGACGGCGCGCCGGTCCCTGGTCGCGCGGAACGCCTGCAGCCGTGACACCTGCTCGGCCTCGCTCGCCGGGTCGATCGTCAGGACGCCGCCGTCGAGGCCCCCGGCGAGCGGGGACGGCTCGGTCTCGGGGAAGCGGTTCACGCCGACGACCACCTGCTCGCCCGCCTCGATGCGGCGCAGGCGCTCGGCGTTGGAGCTGACGAGCTCGCCCTTCATGTACGCGACCGCCTCGACCGCGCCGCCGAGGTCGAGGACCTTGCGGTACTCCTCGCGGCCGCCCTCGGCCAGCGTCGCCTGCAGCTCGGCCATCACGCGCGACCCTTCGAACAGGTCGCCGTGCTCGAGCAGGTCGGTCTCGTAGCCGAGGACCTGCTGCATCCGCAGGCTGAGCTGCTGGTCCCACGGGCGCGGCAGGCCCAGCGCCTCGTTCCAGGCGGGCAGTTGGACCGCCCGGGCGCGGACGTCCCGCGACAGCGTGACCGCCAGCATCTCGAGCACGATCCGCGTGATGTTGTTCTCGGGCTGGGACTCGGTGAGGCCGAGCGAGTTCACCTGCACGCCGTAGCGGAACCGGCGGTGCCGCTCGTCCGTGACGCCGTAGCGGTCGCGGCAGGTCTCGTCCCACAGCGCCGCGAACGCGCGCAGCTTCGCGATCTCCTCGACGAACCTGATCCCGGCGTTCACGAAGAAGCTGATCCGGCCGACGACCTCCGCGAACCTCTCCGGCGGCATCTGCCCCGAAGCGCGGACCCGGTCGAGCACGGCGGTCGCCGTCGCCAGTGCGTACGCGATCTCCTGCACCGGTGTGGCGCCGACCTCCTGCAGGTGGTAGCTGCACACGTTGACCGGGTTCCAGCGCGGCAGCTCCCGCACGGTGTGGACGACCATGTCGCTGATCAGGCGCATGCTCGGTCCGGGCGGGAACACGTAGGTGCCGCGCGACAGGTACTCCTTGATGATGTCGTTCTGCGTGGTGCCCGCCAGCGCCGCGGGGGCGACACCCTGTTCGCGCGCGACCACGACGTACAGTGACAGCAGCCACGCGGCCGTCGCGTTGATCGTCATCGACGTGTTCATCTCGGCGAGCGGGATGCCGTCGAAGAGCGCCCGGAGGTCGTCGATCGTCGAGACCGGCACCCCGACCTTGCCGACCTCGCCGCGCGCGAGGACGTGGTCGGCGTCGTAGCCGGTCTGCGTCGGCAGGTCGAAGGCCACCGACAGGCCGGTCTGGCCCTTCGCGAGATTCGAGCGGTAGAGCCGGTTCGACGCCGCGGCGGAGGAGTGCCCCGAGTACGTGCGCATGAGCCAGACGGGGTCGCGCTGCGCCACTGGGATCCTCCTCACCGGACCGGAGCGGAATCCAGTGTGCGGGCCACACGGCCGCGCCGTCCAACGGGCTTCCTTTCCCCGCCGGCAGCGAATCGCTAGGCTTCGCCCGACCCCATGGCACGAGCGAGGGTGATCGGTGTGCCCGCTCGCCCGTGCGCAGCCCCCGAGAGGCCGACCTCCAGGAGTCTGTGACCGCCGCCCGCTGCGTCCGTTCGACCCTGACCGCAGTCCTGGCGGTCGGGCTGTTCGCGACCGCGGCACCCGCTGGCTGGGCGGTCGACGAGGTCGAGCAGGCCCGCGCCGAACGGAAGCGGCTGCAGCTCCAGATCGGTGACGTCACGGCGGAGCTCGAGCGCCTCAGCGTCCGGATCACCGACGCCCGGGTCGAGCGCAAACGCCTCGAAGCGGACGTGGCTGCCCTCCAGGTGGAGGCCGGGGAAGCGGCCGAGGCGTTGACCACGCAGGCGGTCAGCGCCTACACGCTCGGCAGACTCGGGTCGGTCGGCGGACTGTTCGGCGCTGTCGGACCCGGCCAGGCCGTCGACCGGGCGCGCATGCTCGCCGGCATGGGGCGGCGGGAGCAGGAGGAGATCGAGCGGGCGGCGGTGGCTCGGGCGGCACTCGCCTCACGGCGCGCGGAACTCGACGACCTCGTGGACGCGCTGGAAGCGGACCAAGACCGAGCCGCCGTCCTGCGGGCGGACCTCGACGCCGCCTTCGCCACCGCCCAGGTCCACGAGCGGGACGTCGAGAGTCGGCGGGCGCGCCAGCGCGAGGTCTCCAGGGACCGGCAGCGGGGCACCTACGCCTGCCCGCTCGGCATGCCGTACAACTTCCGCGACACGTGGGGCGCACCGCGTTCCGGGGGTCGCCGCCACAAGGGCGTCGACATGTTCGCCCCGATGGGCGCCGACGTCTACGCGATCACCGCGGGCACGATCAGCCGCCAGTCCACGTCGCGGCTGGGCGGGCTGGGGCTGTACCTGTCGGGCGACGACGGCAACGTCTACTACTACGCCCACCTCAAGGGCATCCTGCCCGGGTACACCCCGGGCCGGCGGGTGCGGGCCGGCGAGCTGGTCGCGCACAACGGCGACTCGGGCAACGCCCGCGGGGGCGCGCCCCACATCCACCTCGAGGTGCGACCTGGCGGCACCGCCCCGGTCAGCCCGTACCCGTTCGCGGCGGCGGCCTGCTTCTGACCCTCGGGTTCCGGATCGAGCGTCACTCTTAGTCAATAGTGGGGATGCCGCGGCCCCCGGCCGTAGTGACAATGCCCCAAAGATCGCGCGATCCGTCACCCGTTTCTGCAGCCGACGTTGCGCTCAGTGACTGCAGGTGACGACGGCGGGCTGCTCCCGCGAGGGAAATCGATATGCGACGACTGCTCACGATGCTCATGGTGCCGCTGCTGCTGGCGCTCGGGACGCTGCCACCACAGGCGGCGACCGCTGCGGAGGGCACGCTGGTGGGCAGCCCGTCGCGGATGTGGCAGACGAACGGGACGGTGTGGGCCCTGGTGGCGTCCGGCGGCGTGCTGTACGTGGGTGGGGACTTCACGTCGGTGCGTCCGCCGGGAGCGGCGCCGGGCACCGGCGAGGTCGCGCGCACCTTTCTGGCGGCGTTTGACGCGACGACCGGCGACCTGCTGCCGTTCAGCCACAACCTCAGCGGGAATGTGCGGGCGCTGGCGGTGTCGCCAGACGGCACCCGGCTGTACGCCGGCGGGGCGTTCACGACGGTCGACGGGGTCAACCGGCGGCGCGCGGTCGCCTTCGACCTGCCGAGCGGGAACACGGTGGCGACCTGGCGCCCGTTCTTCGACGCCCCCGTGGGCGCGATCGCGACCGCGGGCAGCACGGTGTACCTCGGCGGGACGTTCACCTTGGCGAACGCCGAGCCGCGCTCGCGGCTGGCGGCCGTGTCCGCCGCCGGCCAGCTGCTGCCCTGGACGTCGAACCCCGACGGCGCCGTGCGCGCGATGACAATGACCCCGGACGGGTCGCGGGTGATCGTGGGCGGGTCGTTCTCGAACGTGAATGGTGCGGCGCGGCGGGCGATTGTGTCGTTGGATGCGGTGTCGGGTGAGGTGCGGCCGTGGGCGGGGGTGATTCCGTCGTGTTCGCAGGTGGCGGGGTTGACCACGGCGGGGG
>JACCXR010000418.1 GCA_013696915.1 Euzebyaceae bacterium | reverse complement strand
GCCGAGCGCTTCCCGCCATCCGCCCGCCGAAGCCAGGAGGCCGCATGACCCGCATCAGCGTCACGATCGACGGCTTGTCCTACGACGACGACGTCGAGCCGCGCCTGCTGTTCGTCCACTACCTGCGGGACCGGCTCGGTCTCGTCGGCACAACCATCGGCTGTGACACGTCCAACTGCGGCGCGTGCACGGTGCTGTTCGACGGGGACAGCGTGAAGAGCTGCACGATGCTCGCGGTCCAGGCGGACGGCGGCGAGGTGACGACCATCCAGGGGCTGTCGCCCGCGGGGGCGTCGCAGGACGAGCTCCACCCGCTGCAGAGGGCCTTCCACACCCACCACGCGCTGCAGTGCGGGTACTGCACCCCCGGGATGATCATGGCCTCCGCCGGGTTCCTGGCCGAGCATCCCGACCCGTCCGACGACGAAATCCGCCACGGCCTCGAGGGCAACCTCTGCCGCTGCACCGGCTATCAGAACATCGTCAGGGCGGTCAGCGCCGCGGCGGCCGAGATGCGGGCAGCCCCGGCTGGCGCCGGCCTGGAAGAGGGAGCGCGGACATGAGCAAGATCGATCCCGAGGCCGTCGCCGAGCAGGCCGCCGAGACCGGCCAGCTGTCCGAGGGCGACGAGGGCACCGACCGCAACGTCGGCGCGCCGCGTCCCCGCAAGGAGGACGCCAAGCTCATCACCGGGCAGACCAACTGGACCGACAACATCCAGCTGCCCGGCATGCTGCACATGGCGATCGTCCGCAGCCCCATGGCCCACGCCCGGATCACACGCGTCGACGTCTCCGCCGCGAAACAGCAGCCCGGCGTCGTGGCCGCCTACAGCGGCGCCGACCTCGCCGACGAGTACACGGGCCTGCCGTGCGCGTGGCCCGTGACCGCCGACATGGTCAGCCCGACCCACCTGCCGATCGCGACCGACAAGGTCCGCTACGTGGGCGACGCCGTGGCCGTCGTCGTCGCGCGCGACCGCTACGCCGCCGCGGACGCGCTCGAGTCCGTGGACGTCGAGTACGAGCCGCTGCCCGCCGTGGTCGACATGGAACAGGCGCTGCGAGACGAGGTGCTCGTCCACGACGACGCGGGCACGAACAGGTGCTTCACCTGGCCGTTCTCCGGCGGGGACGTCGAGCAGGCGTTCGCCGAGGCCGACGTGGTCGTGAAGCGGCGGTTCCTCCAGCAGCGGCTGATCCCCACCGCGATCGAGCCGCGCGCCGTGGTGGTCGCGCCGATCGCCGCCGCCGACGAGTACACGCTCTACTCGGCGACGCAGATCCCGCACATCCTGCGGCTGCTGGTGGCCGGCGTCACGGGCATCCCCGAGCACAAGCTCCGGGTGGTCGCCCCCGACGTGGGCGGCGGGTTCGGGTCGAAGCTCAACGTGTACGCCGAGGAGGCGATCGCCCTGGTCGTCGCCCGCCGGCTCGGCCGGCCGCTGAAGTGGACCGAGTCCCGCAGCGAGGGCTACCAGGCGACCATCCACGGCCGCGACCAGATCCAGGACCTGGAGCTCGCCGCGACCGGCGACGGGCGCCTGCTCGGCTTCAAGGTCGACCTCAAGGCCGACATGGGCGCCTATTTGCAGCTCGTCACGCCCGGCGTCCCGATCCTCGGCGCGTTCATGTTCCCGGCGATCTACAAGATGGACGCCTACTCCTTCTCCTGCACCGGCGTGTTCACGACCAAGACGCCGACCGACGCGTACCGGGGCGCGGGCCGGCCTGAGGCCACGTTCGCTATCGAGCGGATGATGGACGAGCTCGCCGCCGAGCTCGGCATGGATCCCATTGAGCTGCGCCGCAGGAACTGGATCACCCACGAGGAGTTCCCGTACGAGACCGTGGCCGGCCTGACGTATGACTCCGGCAACTACGAAGCGGCGACCGACAAGGCCGAGTCCGCGTTCGGCTACGCCGAGCTGCGCGCGGAGCAGAAGCAGCGCCGCGAGTCGGGCGACCCCGTCCAGCTCGGCATCGGCATCTCGACCTACACCGAGATGTGCGGCCTCGCGCCCTCGCGGGTGCTCGGCAGTCTCAGCTACGGCGCCGGCGGCTGGGAGACCGCGAGCATCCGGATGCTGCCAAGCGGCAAGGTCGAAGTCGTGACCGGCACCTCGCCGCACGGCCAGGGCCACGTCACCTCCTGGAGCCAGATCGCCGCGGACGTGCTCGGCGTGCCGTTCGACGACGTCGACGTGCGCCACGGCGACACCGCGGTCGCCCACTCGGGCCTGGACAGCTACGGGTCGCGATCGCTGGTCGTCGGCGGGATCGCGGTCCACAAGGCGGCGGAGCGCGTCATCGAGAAGGCGAAGCGCATCGCCGCGCACATGCTCGAAGCGGACGAGGGCGATGTCGAGTTCGCCGACGGCCGCTTCTCGGTGCGGGGATCCCCCGACGTGTCGAAGACGATCCAGGACGTCGCGCTGGCTGTGTTCGCCGCCCACGACATGCCCGACGGCGTCGAGCCCAACCTCGACAGCGAGTGCACCTTCGACCCGGAGAACTTCTCGTTCCCCCACGGCACGCACCTGTGCGCGGTCGAGGTCGACACCGAGACCGGCCACGTCGGGATCCGCTCGTACGTCGCGGTCGACGACGTCGGCCGGGTCGTCAATCCGATGATCGTCGAGGGCCAGGTCCACGGCGGTCTCGCCCAGGGCATCGCCCAGGCACTGTTCGAGGAGGCGGTGTACGACCCGGACGGCAACCTCGTGACCGGCTCGCTCGTCGACTACTACGTCCCGGGCGCGCCCGACCTCCCCGAGTTCACGACCGACCGGACCGAGACCCCGGCGACCTCGAACCCGCTGGGCGTCAAGGGCGTCGGGGAGGCCGGCACGATCGCCTCGACCCCCGCGGTCGTCAACGCGGTCGTCGATGCGCTGCGCCACCTCGGCGTCGACGACGTCCGCATGCCGTGCTCGCCGGAACGCGTCTGGCGAGCGATCCACAGGGGCGGCGGCGGGAACGGCGACGGCCGGGCCGCCTCCGCGGCCCAGGTCACGACGTCGCAGAGCGTCGTCGGGGGCCGACAGTGATCCCCGCCGCGTTCGACTACGTCCGCGCGTCGTCGGTCGAGGAGGCGATCGCCGCGCTCGCCGAGCACGGCGACGAGGCGAAGGTGCTCGCCGGCGGCCACAGCCTGCTGCCGCTCATGCGGCTGCGGCTGGCGTATCCCTCGGTGGTCGTGGACATCGGCCGCATCGACGCGCTGCGCGGCGTCCGCGAGGACGCTGAAATGCTCGCCATCGGGGCGATGACGACCCATGCGGCCGTCGTCGCCGACCCGCTCGTGCGGGAGCACTGCGGCGTCCTCTCGGCCGCCACGGGCCAGGTCGGGGACCGGCAGGTCCGCAACCGCGGGACCATCGGCGGCGCGCTCGCGCACGGCGACGCCGCCGGGGATCTGCCGGCGGTCGTGGCGGCCCTCGAGGCGGAACTCGTCGTCCAGGGGCCGGGCGGCCGGCGGACGGTCGCCGCCCGCGACTTCTTCGTCGACTACCTCGAGACGGCGCTCGCGGCCGACGAGGTGCTCGTCGAGATCCGCGTCCCGAAGCTCGACCACGGCTGGGGCTACGACTACCAGAAGTTCAACCGGGTCGCCCAGGCGTGGGCCATCGTCGGGTCGTGCGCGGTCGTCCGGCGCGAGAACGGCAGGATCGCCGAGGCCCGCGTCGGGCTCACGAACATGGGATCGGTCCCGGTCCGTGCGACCGCCACCGAGTCGGCGCTCGCCGGCGCCGCGGTGGACCCCGACGCCCTGCGGTCGGCCGCCGAGCAGGCCGCCGAAGGCACCGAGCCGCCCTCCGACCTGAACGCCCAGCCGGACTACCGGCGGCACCTCGCGCGGGTGCTGACGCGGCGGGCGCTCGAGCGCGCGGCCGGCGGCTGAATGGAGCCGGACCCGCCAAGGTCCCCTCCACGCGGCCTGCTGCCCCTCGGGATCACCGACCCCGAGGGGCTGCGGGCCCGCCTGGAGGAGCACGGCTACCTCGCCGACCCGGGCCTGGCGACCGCCTGCTTCCTGGCGCTGCGCCTCCACCGGCCGTTGTTCCTCGAGGGCGAGGCGGGGGTCGGCAAGACCGAGATCGCCAAGACCCTGGCCACGGTGCTCAGCGCGCCGCTCATCCGGCTCCAGTGCTACGAGGGCATCGACGCCAGCCAGGCGCTGTACGACTGGGACTTCCCGCGCCAGCTGCTGCACCTGCGCGCCGCGGAGGCGGCCGGCCGCGCCGGCGACGCCGACGCGCTCGAGGCTGAGCTGTACGACCGGCGCTTCCTGCTCGCCCGGCCCCTGCTCGCCGCGCTTGAGACGACCCCCAGCGTCCTGCTCGTGGACGAGGTCGACCGCGCCGACGACGAGTTCGAGGCGTTCCTGCTCGAGGTCCTGAGCGACTTCACCGTCACCGTGCCGGAGCTGGGGACGCTGCGCGCCGACGTGCCGCCGGTCGTGGTCGTCACGTCGAACCGCACCCGCGAGGTCCACGACGCGCTGAAGCGCCGCTGCTACTACCACTGGATCGACCATCCCGACTTCGACCGCGAGGTGGCGATCGTCCGCCGCCGGGTGCCGCAGGCGAGCGCGCGGCTGGCGGCGCAGGTCGCGGCGGCGGTGCAGCGGCTGCGGGCCGAGGACCTGTTCAAGCCGCCAGGGGTCGCCGAGACCCTCGACTGGACGGAGGCCCTGATCGCGCTGGGGGCGGATCAGTTGGACGCCGAGCTGGCGAGGGCGACACTGGGGTCCGTGCTGAAGTACCGCGAGGATCAGGAGCGCGCCCGGCTGCTCGACGTCGGCGCGCTCGTCGCCCGCGCTGTCGCCGGCGGCGGCTGACGTGCCGGTCGCCGGCCCGGAGATCGCGGCGACCCGCCGGGACGCCACCGCCGGCACCGTCGGCTTCTCCCGCACGCTGCGCGCCGCCGGCCTGGCGGTGACCACCGACCGCATCCAGCGGCTCGTCGAGGCCATGGCCGCGCTCGACCCGGGCCGTCGCGACGACGTGTACTGGGCGGGCCGCCTGACGGTGTGCGCGGGGCCCGACGACGTCCCCCGCTACGACGCCGCCTTCGCCGCCTACTTCGCCGGCGCGACGTCCGGCCAGCCGCGCCGCGCGCCGCTGGTCCGCCCGGCCAGCGTCCCGGTCGGTGTCGAGGCCCCGCTCGCCGACCCCGGGGACCCCGAAGGCGACGAGGAAGTCCCCGCCGTCGCCGCGAGCGCCAGCGCCGTCGAGGTGCTGCGCCAGCGCGACATCGCGACGCTGCAGGGGGCCGAGCGGGAGCTGCTGCAGCGGCTGCTCGCCGTCTTCGACCTGCCGGGGGAGCAGCGGCGGAGCCGTCGCTACCGCCCCGCTCACCGGGGCCGGATCGACCGCGCCCGCACCGTCCGCGAGCTCCTCCACGGCGGGGGGGAGCCGGTCCGGCTGCAGTACGAGCGCCACCGGCACCGTCCCCGCAGGGTGGTGCTGCTCGTCGACGTCAGCGGGTCGATGAGTGCGTACGCCGACGCGCTGCTGCGGTTCGCCCATGCGGCGACGCGGCGGCGCGACGTCCCCACCGAGGTCTTCACGATCGGCACGCGGCTCACCCGGGTCACGCGGGAGATGGCGCACCGCGACAGCCGCACCGCGCTGGCCGCCGCCGCGACGGCGGTGCCGGACTGGAGCGGCGGGACCCGGCTCGGCGTGCTGCTCAAGGAGTTCCTCGACCGCTGGGGCCAGCGCGGCGTCGCCCGCGGCGCGATCGTGGTGGTGCTGTCCGACGGCTGGGAGCGGGGCGACGCCGGCCTGCTCGGCGCGCAGATGGAGCGCCTGTCCCGGCTCGCGCACCGGGTGGTCTGGGCGAACCCCCGCAAGGGTCACCCCGGCTACGCGCCGCTGGCGGCGGGGATGGCTGCGGCCCTGCCGTACGTTGACGACTTCGTAGAGGGGCACAGCCTGGCTGCGCTCGAACAACTCGCGAAGGTGGTGGCAGCCCGTGCGTGACGTGCTCGATTCCCTGCGGCGCTGGTACGCCGACGGGGTGCCGGTGGGGCTCGCGACGGTCGTCGGGGTCCGCAAGAGCGCCCCGCGCCAGCCCGGCGCCGCGATGGCGGTCACCCCGGACGGCGAGGTGGCGGGCAGCGTCTCCGGCGGCTGCGTCGAAGGGGCCGTCTACGAGGTCTCCCAGGAGGTCCTCGCCGGCGCGGCCCCCCGGCGGATCACCTACGGCATCACCGACGAGCAGGCGTTCTCCGTCGGCCTGACCTGCGGCGGCGAGATCGACCTGTTCGTCGAGCGGCTCGATCGGGCGACGCTCCCCGACTTCGACGCGCTGGCGGCCTCGATCGACGCCGGCGAGCCCGCGGCGGTGGCCACGATCGTCGACGCCGGTGCGGGGTCCGGGGCCCGCTCGGACGGGGGCGCCGGCATCGGGGCGAAGCTCGTCGTGTGGCGCGACCGCGTCGCGGGGTCGTTGGGGCGGGAGGGCCTCGACGCCGCTGTCACCGACGATGCCCGCGGACTGCTCGAGCAGGGCCAGACCGGGGAGCGGCGGTACGGGCCCAACGGCGAGCGGCGGCTCGACGAGGTCGGAGTCTTCATCCAGTCTTTCGCGCCGCGGCCGCGGATGCTCGTCTTCGGCGCCATCGACTTCGCCGCCGCGGTCGCCCGGGTCGGCGCCTTCCTCGGCTACCGGGTCACCGTCTGCGACGCCCGCTCCGTCTTCGCGACCCCGAAGCGGTTCCCGGAGGCGGACGAGGTCGTCGTCGAGTGGCCGCACCGCTACCTGCCCACGGTCGACGTCGACGGGCGCACGGTGATCTGCGTCCTGACCCACGACCCGAAGTTCGACGTCCCGCTGCTTGAGGTCGCGCTGCGGACGACCGCCGCGTACGTCGGCGCCATGGGCAGCCGCCGCACCCACGACGACCGCATCGCCCGTCTCCGTGAGCGCGGCCTCACCGACACCGAGCTCGCCAGGCTGCGGTCGCCGATCGGGCTGGACGTCGGCGCCCGGACGCCCGAGGAGACGGCCGTGTCGATCGCGGCCGAGATCGTCCAGCTGCGCTGGGGCGGCACCGGCCGGCCGCTGTCCGAGACCGAGGGCGCGATCCACCACCAGCACGTGCCGATCCGTGAATCGCCGGAGCGTGTCGGAGGCGATTCTCCTGACCTCGTTGGTGGCGGTCGCGCAGCGACCGCCCATGGACTGCTGGCGCGCGGATGATCTTGGGAGGGGTGCTCCTCGCGGCCGGCGCCGGCC
>JACCXR010000363.1 GCA_013696915.1 Euzebyaceae bacterium | reverse complement strand
GGCCGGCGTCGGCGCCGCGATGTCGGGCGCGCGCGGTGGCGGCGCCGCCCTGGTGCGGCTCCTGCTGCTGCCGTGCTGGCTGGCCGGAGCGCTGGTCATCGTCGCCGGCACCGCGGCCTGCCTGCCGTTCGCCGTGGTCGCCGGGCGCGCGGCGGCGGCGGCGCGCCTTGCGGGACGCACGATCGGGAGCGTGGTCGAGACCTTCCGGGGCCCGCGAATTCCGGCATGATGAGGCTCCGCCTGTCCAGGAGCCCGCATGACGGCACGGATCATCGACGGCAAGGCCGTCGCGGCCGCGATCCGTGACCGGATCGCCGGCGAGGTCGCCGGCCTGGCGGCGGCGGGCGTCGTGCCCGGCCTCGCGGCCGTCCTCGTGGGCGACGACCCGGCCAGCGCCGTGTACGTCGACGGGAAGGAACGCGACTGCCGCGCCGTGCGCATGCGGTGGCTCGGGGTTCGCCTCCCCGCCGGCACCACCCAGCGGGACCTCCACCGCGAGATCGACCGGTTGAACGCCGACCCTGACGTCAGCGGCATCATCGTGCAGATGCCCCTGCCGGGCGGGCTCGACGCGGTGGCGGCTCAGGAGCGCATCGACCCGGCCAAGGACGTCGACGGGCTGCACCCCGTCAACGGGGGGCGGCTGCTGCGCGGCGACCCGACCTTCGTCCCCGCCACGCCGCTCGGCTGCCAGCTACTGCTCGCTGAGTACGGCATCCCGGTGGCCGGCGCGAACGTCGTCATCGTCGGCCGGTCCCAGCTCGTCGGCCGCCCCCTCGCGCTGCTGCTGTCGCTGCGGGCCGCCAACGCCACGGTCACCCTGTGCCACACCGGGACGGCCGACCTCGCCGCCCACACGCGCCGCGCCGACATCGTCGTGGTCGCGACCGGCCACCCCCACACGCTGACCGCGGAGATGATCGTCCCCGGCGCCGCGGTGGTCGACGTCGGCATCAACCGCCGCGCGGACGGCAGCCTCTTCGGCGACGTCGACTTCCCCGAGGTGGCCCGGGTCGCCGGCGCGATCACGCCCGTGCCGGGCGGCGTCGGGCCGATGACCCGGGCGATGCTCCTGGCGAACACCCTGCTCGCCGCGCGGCGGCATGCAGGGATCGCGGGGTAGGCTCTTCGGCGTGACGGGGCGGGACGCGATCGCCACCCGAGGAGGGCACATCGTGAAGATCACCGTTGTCGGTGCGGGCAAGTACGGGTCGACCACCGTGCAGCGCATCGCCGAGAAGGGCTTCGCCGACGAGGTGGTCATGACCGACATCGTCGAGGGCCTCCCCCAGGGCCTCGCGCTCGACATGAACCAGTCCCGGCCGATCGAGCGCTTCACCACCCGCGTGGTCGGCACCAACGACTACGGCGACACCGCAGGCAGCGATCTCGTCATCGTCACCGCCGGCAAGCCCCGCAAGCCCGGCATGAGCCGCATGGACCTGTTGTCGGACAACGCGCAGATCGTCGGAGGCGTCGCGAAGGAGGTCGCGTCGAGCTCACCGGACGCGGTCGTCATCGTGGTGTCCAACCCCCTCGACGAGATGACCGCGCTGTTCCAGCGCGTCTCGGGCTTCCCGCCGGAGCGCGTCATGGGTCAGGCGGGCATGCTCGACACCGCCCGGTTCGCCGACAAGGTCGCCGAGCGCCTGGGCGTCTCGCCGCTGGCCGTCGACGCGATCACGCTGGGCTCGCACGGCGACACGATGGTGCCGGTCCCGTCCAAGGTGACCGTCGACGGCAAGCCCCTCGCCGAACTGCTCCCCGACGACGAGGTCGAGGAGCTCGTGCAGGCCACCCGGGACGGCGGCGCCGAGGTCGTGGCGCTGCTAAAGACGGGGTCGGCGTACTACGCGCCGTCGTCGGCCGCGGCGCGCATGGCCGAGGCGATCGCCAGGGACGAGGGCGCCGTCATGCCGGTGTGCGCCTGGGTGACCGGGCAGTACGGCATCGCCGACGTCTACCTCGGCGTGCCGGCGAGGCTCGGCCGCGCCGGCGTTCAAGAGGTCGTCGAGCTGGACCTCACCGGCAGCGAGCTGGCCAACCTGCGCGCAGCCGCCGAGGCGGTCCGCACGAAGCAGGCCGACATCGACTCCCTCATCTGACAGGAGCTTCCATGGCCCGCGAGCGCAAGAACGCGCCGACCGCCGACACCGCCGGGCGGCGGACGCGCCGGCGGACGCCCGAACAGCCCGAGATCGAGCTGACCGACGAGGAGCTCCGCGCCCTCGCCGACGACGGGCTCGACCCCGACGAGGTCCGCCGCGTCGCCACCGAGCCGCGCCCGGAGCCCGAGGCGAGCGAGCACGACCGTGACACCGCCCGCGACGACCTCGAGGGACTGGTCCTGGAGCAGGACGAGGAGTACTGAGCGCCCCGGCTCAGCGTTCGAAGGGTAGGCGCCGATAGCCGCGCCTACCCTTCGCAGCCAGGGAGGTCTGCAGGCCGAGTGGGCTGCAGGCCGAGCGGGGTACAGGGGGAGCGGGCTACAGGCCGAGGAGGCGGCGGAGCTCGCGCGCCTGGCGTCGGGAGACCTCCACGCGGCTGCGCTGGGCGTCGTCCATGACCAGCACGAGGGCGCCCTTGAAGTCGGGCATCAGCTCGCGGACGTGGTCGAGGTTGACGAGGTACGACCGGTGGGCGCGGAAGAAGTGGCCGGACAGGCGACGCTCGAGGTCGGACAGCGACCAGCTGACCAGCACCCGATCCTCCGCGAGCTTGAGGTAGGAGTAGCCCCGCGCGGCGCTGGCGTAGACGATCTCCGACTCGTCGACCAGGACGGTGCGGTCACCGCGCTGCACCGGGATGCGGCCGAGCGCCTCGGAGCCGGCGTCCGGCACCGGCGGCTCGTCCTCGTCGGCCCCGGTGGACAGCGCCCGGTCCAGGGCGCGGCGCAGGCGGCCGGCGTCGAAGGGCTTCACGAGGTAGTCGGCCGCCTCGAGGTCGAAGGCCTCGACGGCATGGTCCGGGTAGGCGGTCGTGAAGATCACCGCCGGCCGCTGCGGCGAGTCGCGGAGCGCGGCCGCCACCTCCAGCCCGGTGCCGCCGGGCATGCGGATGTCGAGCAGCACCACGTCGTAGGTCAGCGAGCCGAGGAGCACCAGCGCCTCCTCCGCGTTCGTCGCCTCGCCGACGACCTGGACGTCGTCGAACCCCCGCAGGAGGAAGCGCAGTTCCTCGCGCGCAGGCGCCTCGTCGTCGACGATGAGACACCGCGCCCTCATCGCAGCGGCATCCGCAGGTCCACCGTCGTCCCCTCGCCGGGCCGGGACCGGACGTCGATCGAGTAGCGCTCCCCGAACAACGTCGCGAGCCGCTGGCTGATGTTCCGCAGCCCGATGCCGCCGTCCGGTCCGCCGCCGTCCGGCGCCCCGCCCCGGCCGCCGCCGTCCAGCGCCCGGGCGATCGTCTCCGCGTCCATGCCCACCCCATCGTCGCGGACCTGGATCGTCGTGGTGCGCGCCAGCGGGTCGACGCGGGCGCGGAGCACGACCGTCCCGCCGCCGACCTTCTCCGCCAGCCCGTGCTTGACGGCGTTCTCGACCAGGGGCTGGATCGTCAGCACCGGCACCTGGACGCCGAGCACCTGCGGGTCGACGTCGTAGCGCACCGCGAGACGCTCGCCGAAGCGCGCCTGCTCCAGGGACAGGTACGTGCGGACGAAGAAGTACTCCTGCCCGAAGTCGGCGAAGTGGCCGTCCTGGCGGATCGAGTAGCGGAAGAAATCCGACAGCCGCAGCAGTAGCTGGCGCGCCTCCTCGGGGTCGGTGCGGGCCTTCGACGCGATCGTGTTCAGGGTGTTGAACAGGAAGTGCGGGTTGATCTGCGCGCGCAGGGCGTCCAGCTTGGCGTCGGCCGCGAGCTGGCGCTCCCGGTCCAGCTCCGCGAGCTCCAGATGCAGGGCGAGGATCCCGGCCATGCCCTCGATCAGCTCCCGCGGCGGAGGGACGGCGTCGAGCCGGTACACCTTCAGCGTCCCCACGACCCGCCTGCCGATCGCCAGCGGCGCGATCACGGCGGTGCGCAGCGGGCAGCCGGCCTCCGAGCAGCCCAGCTCGCGGCGGTCCCGGACGACGGCGGTGCGGGCCCCGGCGAGGACCCGGCGGGTCGCGTCGGTCTTCAACGGCGCTCCCCGCCGGTGATGATCGTGCCCCGGACCGGTGAACGCGAGGACCTGTTCCCGATCGGTGATCGCCACCGCGTCGCCGCTCAGCAGGGGGCGGAGGAGCTTGACCGTGCGCTCGGCGGCCCCGGCCGTCAGCCCCGAGCGCAACGGCATGCCGGGACCGACAACGGCGAAGGTGCCCTGGGGCCTGCGGGCGCGGGCCTGACGCGGCCGGAGCAGCCGCGGCCCGCGCAACGCAGACGGGTAGCCGAGGATCAGCAGGTTCGTCAGGAAAACCCCCGCCAGAACGGTCCAGTGCGTCCCCAGCGGGGGGTCGGTCACCACGCGGGTGACGACGTAGACGAACAGCCACAGGGCACTGACCGCAAGGGCGAGCAGCCCGCCGCCGCGCCTCACCGGGACACCTCTGCGGCGTCGGGCGCCACGCCGCGGATGGTCAGCCTCGCGAGCCGTTCGGCGTGCCGGTCGGCGGCGGTGCCGTGGAGCTTGATCCAGGCCGCGTCGACGTCGGTCGGCGGTGCGGTGAGCCGGGACACGACCACGGTCGTGAGCAGTCCCAGCGGCGCGGCAAGCAGCGTCGGAGTCACGAGCAGCCCGCGGGCGACCTCGTCCTGGGCGCCGCCCGCGAGGCCGACGGCCAGGAGCGCGACGGACGACACGGCCCCCACCACCATCCCCGCGACGGCGGCGGGGGCCGTCGTGCGCCGCCACCAGACGGTCAGCAGCAGGACCGGCGTGAGCGCCGACCCGGCCAGGGCGAAGGCCCAGGTGACCATCTGCGCCACGATGGAGGGGAAGCGCGACGAGACCGTCTCCGGGCTCAGGCCCAGCGCCATAGCCGCGGACGCCGCCGCCGCGACGACCACGGCGACCCGCCCGGCGAGGACGGCCTGCCGCTGCGTCGCCCCGGGATTGACATGCCGCTCGTAGACGTCGTGCCCCCACGAAGCCGCCGCGGCGAGCAGGAGGCCGGCGATGGTCGACATCACCGCGACCAGCGCGCCGCTCGCGATGACGCCCAGGCCGCCGCTGCCCCCGTAGAGGCGGCCGAGCACGAGCAGCGCGTGCTCGGGCACGCGCAGCACCCCGTCCACCGTGATCGCCGCGAGCCATGGCCGCCCCGCGACGGCGCCGGGGATGAGGGCACGCGCGGCCGTGCCTAGGAGCACCGCCAGGGCATAGAACAGCCCCGCGAAGCCGAGGACCCACACCGTCGTCATGCGGGCGGCCCTGCCCGACGGGCTGGTGAAGAAGCGGTTCATCACGTGCGGGAGGCCGGTCGTGCCGAGCATCAGCGTGACGACCAGCGCGAACTGGCCGAAGCGGCCGTACCGCGACCCCGGCTGCGAGAAGCGGGCCGGCTCGTCGGGGTGGAGCGCGTTGGGCTCCGCGCGCAGCACCCAGCCCTCGTCGGTCTGCACCGGGTTGCGCAGCGGCTCCTCGCCGAGGCGCGCCACGGCCCCCGGATAGGAGAACCCCGAGCCGAGCGCGATGGCCGTCAACCACAGCAGCGTGGCGAGCAGGAAGAGGAACTGCACGGCCTGCGTCCACGTCGTCCCGCGCATCCCGCCCAGCGCGACGATCGCCGTGATCGCCGCCGTCGACACGATCACCCCGGTCGCGTAGGGGGAGAGCCCGCCGAGACCGCCGCCCACCAGCAGCTGCCACGTGATGCCGCTGCCGACCGCCTGCGGGACCAGGTAGGAGAGGATCACGAGCTCGACGACGACGACCGCGCACAGCCGCACCGGCTCCGACTGCAGCCGGCGCCCCAGGAAGTCTGGGATGGAGAACTCGCCGAAGCGCCGAAGCGGCGCGGCAACGAACAGCAGCACCGGCACGAAGCCGGCCGCGAACCCCGTCGCGTACCACACCCCGTCCAGCCCCGAGGCGTACACCGCGGCCGCGACCCCCAGGAACGAAGCGGCCGAGAAGTAGTCGCCGCAGATCGCGCAGGCGTTCGTCAGGATGCCGATGCGCTGCCCTGCCAGGTAGAAGTCGAGCGTCGAGGTGCCGCGCGGCCGCAGACCGACCGCGAGGACGACGCTCACGCCGACGACGACGGCCAGCACCGTGAGGTCGCCGGAATTCACGATTGGGGCCCCTCTTCGCGGTACGGCACCGGCCCGCCGAGCATCCGGTCCTCGACGGCGGTGGCGAGCGAGCCCGCTGCCACGGCCAGGCACAGGAAGAACACGTAGAGCCCGATCGCCGCCATGGCGAAGTTGGGGCTCATCCCCCCGACGATCCGGCCAGAGGACCACCAGTCGAGGACGAGCGTCAGCGCCGGAACCCCCAGCGTGACGACGAGGAAAACGCAGAAGTAGCCGACCGCGATGCGGCGCTGCGTGCGGAAGATCGCATCGACCTCGGCCGGGGTGTCGAACTCGTCGAGGGGCTGACCAGGCCAGGCATCGGCGTTCAACCGTCGTGCCTGGTTGGCGTCCACAGCGCAACCGTAGTCGTGGCCGGCCACGAAGGGTAGTGGGTGGTGCGCCCTACCGAGCGGTGGCCAGCCGCCACCCCGCGCGCAGCGCGACGATGCCGCCGCCGGCGACGAGCACCAGCCCGACGCCCGGCGCCCAGCCGCCGCCGAGCGTCAGCAGCCTCGCAACCTGCCAGGCGGGCAGGCCGACGGCGGCGACCCCAAGGATCGCGGCCTGGGCAGCGGCGGCGCCCCGGCGGCGGACGAGCGCCCCCGCCAGGCCCAGCACGGCGGCGTAGAAGGTCCACAGCCCCGCCCCCTGCATACCCGTGACGGAGACGCCGACGGCGAGCTGGATCCACGGCAGGAACGATCCCAGGCCCACCAGCCCGACCGCCACCAGCAGGGTCCGTTGGCCTGGCAGCCCCAGCGGCCGGCCGGCGCGTGCGCCGGCGAGTGAGCTCATGCCCGGCACGCTAGCCCCCGCCTGGGCGACCACGCCATCGCGGCCCCGCGAACGGCGGCGGCCGGGTCCCCGGCGGTCGCCTCGCGCTGTCGAGCGGCAGCGCGGGCGCCCTGCACCGCAAGACGGGCCCACGCGACCGTTCGGGGAGCCAACCGGCCCGCCCGCCAAACGACCCTTGTCCTACGGGCAGACCGTGCCCAGGCTGCCACCACGGGGCCACACCGAGGAAGGGAGCCGTGCGCGGATGGACGAGTCGCAACGGAGAGCGTACTGGCGCAGGAACCTGCGCCTCATGATCATCCTGCTGTCGATCTGGTTCGTCGTCTCCTACCTGTTCGGCATCCTGCTCGTCGAGCAGATGAACAGAATCGTCATCAACGACTTCCCGCTGGGGTTCTGGTTCGCCCAGCAGGGCTCGATCATGACCTTCGTCGTCCTGATCGGCGTCTACGCCTGGCGGATGGACAAGCTCGACGACGAGTTCGAGGTCTCGGAGCGCGACGAGGGCGGGAGGCGGGTGTGAGCTCGATCCAGGCCTGGACACTCTTCTTCGTCATTCTGTCCTTCGGGTTCTACCTGTTCATCGCCATCCGGAGCCGCGTGGCGGACACGGCCGGCTTCTACGTCGCCGGCCAGGGCATCCCGGCCATCGCAAACGGCGCGGCCATCGCCGCCGACTGGATGTCGGCGGCGTCGTTCATCTCGATGGCGGGGTTGATCGCGTTCCTCGGCTACGACGGGGCCATCTACCTGATGGGCTGGACGGGCGGATACGTGCTGCTCGCCCTGCTGCTCGCGCCCTACCTGCGGAAGTTCGGCAAGTACACGGTCCCGGACTTCGTCGGCGACCGGTACTCCGAGACGGCGCGCTTCGTGGCGGTGATCGCCGCGATCTTCGTGTCGTTCACCTACGTCGCCGGGCAGATGCGCGGCGTCGGCATCGTCTTCAGCCGCTACCTCCAGCTGCCGATCACCGGCGGCGTCATCGTCGGGATGGCCGTCGTCCTGGTGTACGCCGTGCTCGGGGGGATGAAGGGCATCACGTGGACGCAGGTGGCGCAGTACTCGGTGCTGATCGTCGCCTACCTCATCCCGGCGATCGCGATCGCGCAGACGCTGACCGGGATCCCGATCCCGCAGGTCAGCTTCGGCCGGATATTGCAGGAGCTCGACACGCTCCAGACCTCGCTGGGGTTCGACGCCTATTCCGAACCGTTCACGCAGCGGCCGAAGATCGACGTCTTCCTCGTCACGCTGTCGCTGATGGTCGGCACCGCGGGGCTGCCGCACATCATCGTGCGCTTCTACACAACCAAGAGCGTGCGCGCCGCCCGGTACTCGGCGTTCTGGGCGCTGCTGTTCATCGCCCTGCTGTACACCACCGCCCCGGCCATCGGCGTGTTCAGCAAGTTCAACATCATCGACGACGTGAACGAGGTCGCCCGCGACGACATGCCCCAGTGGGTCGACAACTGGGAGGCCGCCGAACTCGTCACGGTGACCGACATCAACGGCGACGGCCTGATCCAGTTCACCGGCGACGAGGCGACGAACGAGATCGTCATCGACCGCGACATCATCGTGCTCGCGACACCGGAGATCGCCGGGCTGCCGGCTCCGGTCGTCGGGCTGGTCGCGGCCGGCGGCCTCGCGGCAGCGCTGTCGACGGCGGCCGGGCTCCTGCTCGTCATCTCCAGCGCTGTCGCGCACGACGGCTACTACCGCTTCTACCATCTGCGGTTGAAGCCCGACGAACCCGAGCCGACCGAGGCCCGGCGGCTGCTCGTCGGCCGGATCGCCATGGGGGGCGCGGTGATCGTCGCCGGCTACTTCGGGGTCAACCCGCCCGGGTTCGTCGCACAGGTCGTGGCGTTCGCGTTCGGCCTGGCCGCCGCGAGCTTCTTCCCGATCATCGTCCTGGGGATCTTCTGGAAGCGCTGCAACGCCAAGGGCGCGGTGTCGGGGATGCTCAGCGGTCTGATCTTCACGACCGCGTACATGGTCTACACCATCCCGATCTACGGCGGGAACCCGCACATCGCGGGGATCAGCCCTGAGGGGATCGGCGCCATCGGCATGCTGATCAACTTCGCTGTGACCGTCGTCGTGTCCCTGCTCACCGACCCGCCGCCGGCCGCGATGCAGGAGCTCATCGAGGAGATCCGCTACCCGGGCCGGCCAAGGCTCGCGCCGGTCGGCGGCGAGGCGGCGGCCCCCCCGCCCGCAGCGCACTGACGCCGTGTCCCGGTGGCCGCGGTCGACTAGGCTGCGGCCACCGGGATCCAGCCGACGAGGAGCCAACGCATGGCCGAGCCCGCACTCGAGAACCTGTACCGGGAGGGCCGGGCGTTCCCGCCGCCTGCGGAGTTCGTGGCCGACGCCCTCGTCAACGACGAGGCCGTCTACTCCCAGGCCGAGAAGGACCCGGAGGCGTGGTGGGCGTCCCACGCGGAGCGACTGCGGTGGATGCGGAAGTGGGACACCGTGCTGGAGTGGGCGCCGCCGCACGCGCGGTGGTTCCTCGGGGGGCAGCTGAACGTCAGCGACAACTGCCTCGACCGCCACGTGGACTCCGGGCACGGCGACCAGGTCGCCTACCACTGGGAGGGTGAGCCCGGCGACGCCCGGTCACTGACCTACGCCGAGCTCCGCGACGAGGTGTGCCGCTTCGCGAACGCCCTCAGGGAGCTCGGCGTCGCCAAGGGTGACCGCGTGAACATCTACCTGCCCATGATCCCCGAGCTGCCGGTGGCGATGCTCGCGTGCGCGCGCATCGGCGCGATCCACTCGGTCGTGTTCGCCGGGTTCTCCAGCCAGTCGCTCGTCGACCGCATCACCGACGCCGACTCGAAGGTCGTCATCACCGCCGACGGGGCGTACCGCAAGGGCAGCGTCGTCCCGCTGAAAGAGAATGCCGACAAGGCGATGGAGGCGACCGACAACGTCTCCATCTGCATCGTGGTGCGCCGCACCGGCGAGGACGTCGCGATGACCGACGGCCGCGACCACTGGTACCACGACGTCGTCGAGGGCCGCTCGACGGAGTGCGCGCCCGAGCCGATGGACGCCGAGGACGTCCTCTACATCCTCTACACGTCCGGGACGACCGGGACGCCGAAGGGCATCGTGCACACGACCGGCGGTTACCTCACCCAGGTGAGCGCCACCCACCGGCTCGTGTTCGACCTGAAGCCCGACCGCGACGTCTACTGGTGCGCCGCCGACATCGGGTGGGTGACGGGCCACAGCTACATCGTGTACGGCCCGCTCGCGAACCGCGCGACCTCGGTGCTGTACGAGGGCGCCCCCGACCACCCGGCTCGTGACCGCTTCTGGGAGGTCGTCGAGAAGTACGGGGTGACGATCCTCTACACGGCGCCGACGGCGATCCGCGCGTTCATGAAGTGGGGACCCGAACTGCCAGCCGGCCATGACCTGTCGACGCTGCGGCTGCTCGGCAGCGTCGGCGAGCCGATCAACCCCGAGGCCTGGATGTGGTACGCCGAGCACATCGGCGGCGGCCGCTGCCCGGTCGTCGACACCTGGTGGCAGACCGAGACGGGCGCGATCATGATCACACCGCTGCCCGGCGTGACCGCGGCGAAGCCTGGTTCGGCGATGCGGGCGTTCCCTGGCGTGAAGGCGGTCGTCGTGGACGAGGGCGGTGAGCCCGTCCCGCCCGGCGGCGGCGGCTACCTCACCCTGCAGCGGCCGTACCCGTCGATGCTGCGGACGCTCTGGGGCGACGACCAGCGGTACCGCGACACCTACTGGTCCCGGTTTGGCGATGACGTCTACTTCGCCGGCGACGGCGCGAAGCTCGACGAGGACGGGCACATCTGGCTGCTCGGCCGGATCGACGACGTCATGAACGTCTCCGGTCACCGGATCTCCACGACGGAGGTCGAGAGCGCGCTGGTCGACCACCCGAAGGTCGCCGAGGCCGCGGTGACCGGCCGCCGCGACGACCTCACCGGCCAGGCGATCGTCGCCTACGTGTCGCTGAAGGGCGACCTGGAGGGCGACGACGCCCTGGCCAGGGAGTTGCGCGAGCACGTCGCCGACCGCATCGGCAAGCTCGCCCGTCCCGCGAACGTCCTGTTCACGGAGGATCTGCCCAAGACGCGCTCGGGCAAGATCATGCGCCGGCTGCTGAAGGACATCGCCGAGGGCCGCGAGCTCGGCGACGTCACCACCCTCGCCAACGCCGACATCGTCAGCGCCATCCAGGCCAGCGCCGGCGACAGCGCCAAGGAGGAGTGATCCCGCGCCGCTACGAGGCCGGCAGCACCGCGACCTGGTAGGCCGCGATCGCGGCGTCGCTGGTGACCAGAGTCAGACCCTCGAGCTGCGCCTGGGCGACGAGCATCCGGTCGAACGGGTCTCCGTGGTGGCGCGGAAGCGCGCCCGCGCGCGTGGCGTGGCGGAAAGCAATCGGCAGGGACCGGAACCCGCTGGCCTCGATGACCACTTCCAGGTCGTCGGGCGCGTCCAGTTTGCCGAGCGCCCGCTTGATCTCGATCTCCCACACGCTGGCCGCGCTCACGAAGACCTCGTCCTCACGAAGGATCACCGCGGCGGCCCGCTCCGACAATTGACCGGCCTTCGCCAGAGCCCACAGCACGACGTGGGTATCGAGCAGAAGCCGCACGTCTACTCGCCCTCGAAGGCCGCGATCAAGTCCTCGGAGGTCTCGTCGAAGTCATCCGCGATCCACACCCGTCCCTTCCAGAGTCCGAGTTTCCGTTCCGGCCGGCTTGCCCGCAGCGGCACGAGACGGGCGACCGGCTGGCCGGCCCGGCTGATCGTGATCTCCTCTCCCTGCTCGACGCGCTTGAGCAGCCGCGACAGTTGGGTCTTCGCTTCGTGCACGTTCACCTGCGCGGTGTCAGCCACGTGCGGCACCTCCTCAGGGGGCGACATGGACTTAGTCTAGTCCAGCCCGTGCCCGCCTGGCGGCTCTGACATCCGCTGCGGTTGCCCGTAGGCTCTCGCTCAGGCGTGCGAGTTGAGGGAGTTGCGGTGGCCCGAGTGTTGAGCGGCATCCAGCCGAGCGGTGACCTCCATCTGGGCAACTACGTCGGGGCCATCAGCCGCTGGGCGCGGGAGCAGCAGCCGGAGCACTTCTTCTGCATCGTCAACCTGCACGCGATCACCGTGCCGCAGGATCCGGCGGGTCTGCGGGAGCGCACGGTCGATCTCGCCTGCTGGCTGCTGGCCGCCGGGCTCGACCCGGACGTGTGCACGCTGTTCGTCCAGTCACACGTCGCCGAGCACGCCGAGCTGTCATGGGTGCTCGAATGCACGGCGACCATGGGCGAGCTCGGGCGCATGGTGCAGTTCAAGGAGAAGTCGGCCGGCAAGGAATCCGTCAGCGTGGGGCTGTTCACCTATCCCGTGCTCCAGGCCGCCGACATCCTGCTCTACCAGGCAGACGAGGTGCCGGTCGGCGCGGACCAGCGCCAGCACGTCGAGCTGACCCGCGACCTCGCCCAGCGCTTCAACACCCGGTTCGGTGACACCTTCACGCTGCCACGGGCGACGCTGCCGGAGGCCGGCGCGAGGGTCATGGACCTCCAGCTGGTCGACAAGCGCATGGCGAAGTCCGTGGAGTCGCCCCAGGGCAAGATCCTGCTCGGCGAGTCCGAGGACGAGACCCGGAGGAAGGTCATGCGCGCCGTGACCGACTCCGGCGCCGAGGTGCGGGCCGCGGCGGACAAGCCGGGCGTCTCGAACCTCCTCGACCTCATGGCGGCGGTGACGGGCACCGACATCGCGGCCCTCGAGGCGCACTTCGACGGCAAGGGGTACGGCGACTTCAAGCGGGAGGTCGCCGAGGCCGTCAACGCCTACCTCCGCCCGGTGCGCTCCCGGTACGCCGAGCTGCGCACGGACCCCGCCATGGTCGAGGAGTCGCTGCGCAAGGGCGCGGGCAAGGCGCGCGCGGTGGCCGCGGAGACCATGGAGGCCGTCCGGGACCGCGTGGGCCTCCTGCCCCGCGCGTGAACCTGGTCAGCCTCGACCGCGTGACCAAGCGGTACGCCGAGAAGCTGCCGCTCGACGCGGTCTCCTTCGGGATCGACGAGGGCGAGCGGGTCGGCGTCATCGGCCGCAACGGCAGCGGGAAGTCCACGCTGCTGCGCCTGGTCGCCGGCGTGGAGACCCCGGACAGCGGACGGGTGGTGCTCGGCAACTCGGTCCGGGTGCGCTACCTGCCGCAGGAGCCCGACCTCGACCCGGTCGCGACGCTGGCCGAGGCCGTCGGCGGCCGCCGAGAGGGCGAGGCCATGCTCTCGCGTCTCGCGCTGCCCGACGCGTCGCTGCGCGTCGGTGCGCTGTCGGGCGGCCAGCGCAAGCGGGTGGCCCTGGCGCAGGTCCTCGACGAAGACACCGAGCTGTTGATCCTCGACGAGCCGACGAACCATCTCGACGTCGACGTCGTCGAGTGGCTGGAGGACCGTCTCCGTGCCAGGCGGGGCGCGCTGCTGCTGGTCACGCACGACCGCTACGCACTCGACCGGCTCGCGACCCGGATGGTGGAGGTCCACCGCGGCCGGCTCGCCACCTTCGACGGCTCGTACGCCGACTACCTCGAGGCGCGGCTGCTGCGCGAGACCCAGGCGGAGGCCGCCGAGCGCCGCCGGCAGAACCGGGCCCGCACCGAGCTCGAGTGGCTGCGGCGCGGTCCGCGGGCCAGGACGTCCAAGGCCCGCTACCGGGTCGAGCAGGCGCGGACGCTCATCGCCTCCGGACCCGAGGAACCGGACGCCGGTCTGGACGTCGACCTGCCGAGCCGGCGACTCGGCGGCAAGGTCGTCAACCTCCACAACGTCGGGAAGCGCTACGGCGACCGGTGGGTGCTGCGCGGCGTGGAGCACCGCCTGGCGCCCGACGCCCGCATCGGGGTCGTCGGCCCCAACGGCGCCGGCAAGACCACGCTGCTGCGGCTGATCGCCGGGCAGATCGAGCCGGACGCCGGCAAGGTGTCCGTGGGCGAGACCGTGGCGGTGGGCTGGTACGGCCAGGACCCGGTCCCGCTGCCGCCGGACCAGCGGGTGATCGACGCGGTCCGCGACGTGACGTTGTCCACGAAGCTGGCCAGCGGGGTCACGGTCGGCCCGGGCCAGCTGCTGGAGCGGTTCCTGTTCGACGCCGAGGCGCAGCGGGGCGTCGTCGGCGAGCTGTCCGGCGGCGAGCGTCGCCGCCTGGAGCTGCTGCGGGTTCTCGCCACCGCGCCGAACCTGCTGCTGCTCGACGAGCCGACGAACGACCTCGACCTCGACACCCTCGGCGTCCTCGAGGACTACCTCGACGCGTGGCCGGGGGCGCTGGTGGTGGCCAGCCACGACCGCTACCTGTTGGACCGCGTGTGCGACGACGTCTTCGCCGTCGAACCCGACGGGGCGGTGCGCCACCACCCCGGAGGGTGGAGCGCGTACCGGGCTGCGTCGGCGGCGTGGGCGGACCCGACGTCGGCGGCATTCCCGCCTGCGGCCGCGCCCGGTGCCCGTCCGAAGACTCCGGACGGCCGGCCCCGGAAACTCGCGTTCCACGAGCGGCGGGAGCTGGAGAGCCTCACACGGTCGGTCCCGCGGCTCGAGGCGCGCAAGGCCGAGCTGACCGTCGCCCTGCAGTCGGCCGGCGACGACTACGAGACCGCGCGGCGCACCGGCGAGGAGCTGACGGCCGTCCTCGCCGAACTGGAGGCCGCGGAGACCCGCTGGCTGGAGCTGCAGATGATCGGAGACACCTGATGCAGACGCCAGCGAACGGACTGGTGCAGCCCCTCGTCTGGGTCGACCTGGAGATGACGGGGCTCGATCCCGAGACCGACGCGATCGTCGAGATCGCGGTCATCGTCACCGACGGCGCGCTGGACCGGATGATCGAGGGGCCCGACCTGGTGGTCTCCGCCGAGGAGGGCGCGCTGGCGGCCATGGTCCCGGTCGTCGCCGAGATGCACGCGAAGTCTGGCCTGACCGACGCGGTCCGCCGTTCCCCGCTGACCGTGGCGGACGCCGAGCGGCAGATCCTCGACTTCGTCCGGCAGCACGTCCCGGAGGCGCGCACCGCCCCGCTGGCCGGCAACACCATCCACGCCGACCGGATGTTCCTGCGCCGGCACATGCCGGCGCTGGAGGCGTGGGTGCACTACCGCAACGTCGACGTGTCGACGGTGAAGGAGCTCGCCCGCCGCTGGTACCCGGAGGCGAAGGTGGCCGCCCCCACCAAGGGGGGCGGCCACCGGGCGCTCGCCGACATCCGCGAGTCGATCGCCGAGCTGCGCTACTACCGGGAGGCGATCTTCCGCTGAGCGCGCAGCAGCGTCGGGCTCACTGCTGGAGGACGGCCTGGATGTCGAGCTTGACCTTCAGGGTCCTGCCCACCAGGACGCCGCCGGCCTCCAGCGCCTGGTTCCAGGTGATCCCGTAGTCCTCGCGGTCGATCTCCGCGGTCGCGCTGAACGCCGCCTTGCTGTTGCCCCACGGATCGGTCAGCGTGCCGAGATACTCGACGTCGAGCGTCACGGGGCGGGTGACGCCGCGGATGGTGAGGTCGCCGTGGACGGCCCAGCGCTTGCCGCGGGGCTCGACGGCGGTGCTGACGAAGTCCAGCGTCGGGAAGCGCTCGACGTCGAGGAAGTCCCCGCTGCGCAGGTGGGTGTCGCGGTTCTCGTCGCGGGTGTTGATGCTGGCCGCGTCGATCTCGACGGTGACGCTGGAGTCCTCCGGCCGCTCGGCGACCGTGAACGTCCCGGAGAACCGTTCGAACGATCCGCGGACCTTCGCCACCATCAGGTGGCGGGCGACCGCCTCGACGCTGGAGTGGGAAGGGTCGATCTGCCAGGCGCCGGTGGCGGGGACTTCGCGGCCGTGGACGGTGCGGGTCAGGGTCGTGCTGGTTTCCATGGGCTGCTCCTCGGTAGTGTGTGGGACTCAAATTTGATTGTATCAACAACTGTTGTCGCAGCAAACGTCCCCCCGCTGCCGTACGATGGCCTCCATGGCTGACGAGGAGTTGCGGCTGGCCGCGTGGCAGGCGCTGGCGGCGACCCATGCGTCCGTGGCGGAGCAGCTGTCGGCGCGCCTTGAGCGCGAGGTCGACCTGCCCCTCACCTGGTTCCTCACGCTGCGGCGCCTCGCCGCCGCCGACGGGGAGCGCCTGCGGATGAGCGCGCTGGCCGACCGCACGCCGCTGACCAAGAGCGGGCTGTCCCGGCTGGCGGACCGGATGGAGGCCGCGGGTCTGATCGAGCGCACCGCCTGCCCGTCGGACCGGCGTGGGTCCTTCGCGGTGCTCACGGCGGCGGGGCAGGCGGCCGTGAAGCGGGCGCTGCCGGTCTACACCGACGCCGTGCTGTCGTCGTTCGGCCGCCTGCTCTCACCGGAGGAGGCGCGGACGCTGCAAACCGTCCTCGACCGGATCGCGGGCGCGGCCGGGGGCGACTCGCCGCCGCCCTGCGCCTGACCGGCCGCGTCGCGTCAGCGGCCGGCCACACGACGATCATCCGGCGGCTGTCTGCGGTCAGCGGCCCGCCACGACGATCATCCGGCGGCTGCCCGCGGTCAGCGGCCCGCCATCCTCACCGTAGCCGGCGACTTGGGAGAAGCCGGCCGTCCGCAGCCAGTCGCGCAGCTCCGGGAAGCCGAGGAGGCGGACGAAGAAGCGCGCCGTGCGGCTGCGGCCGTTGCGGATGATCGTTCGGCTGGTGTCCACCCGGCCGGTCAGCGGGTCGTAGGCCATCCGGTCGATCATCCAGTCGCCCTCCCGGTCCACGGTGATCTCCGGCCGCAGGTTCGCCAGGAGGAACGGGGCGTTCGGGACCTCGATGAGCATCCGGCCGCTGCCGGTCAGCGCGCCGTGCGCCTCCGCGAGCACCTGCCGGTTGCCGTCGTCGTCGAAGTAGCCGAAGGACGTGAACCAGTTGACGATCCGGTCGAAGCGGCCGGTCCATGGCAGGTGCCGCAGGTCGCCCTCGATGTACTCCACGTCGAGGTCGCGGGCCGCGGCATCGGCGCGGGCCAGGGCCAGGAACGACGGCGTCGCGTCCAGCCCCGTGACCTGTGCGCCGCGGGCCGCGAGCCGGTTGGCGATGCGGCCGTGCCCGCACGGTGCGTCGAGCACCGCCATGCCCGGCTCCAGCCCGAGCAGGTCCCACACGCGGCCGGCGTCGGCCTCGTCGCGCTCGGGCGTCAGGCGCCCGGCGTAGAAGTAGAGGTAGTCGTCGTCGAAGACGTTGGCGGCGTCGAACTGCCCGGTGGGCTCCGGGTGGGGGCCGTCAGACGTAGCCACGCAGGTGCGCCGCCGTTGCGACGCGTTCCACCGCGATGGCGAAGGCCGCGTGCCGCAGGTCACAGCTGCGGGCGCGGCCGTAGTCGCGGACCTGCTGGTAGGCGGTGCGCATGTGCTTTCCGAGTTCGGCGTTCACGCGGTCCTCCTCCCAGCTGAACTGCTGGATGTTCTGCGTCCACTCGAAGTAGGAGACGGTGACGCCGCCGGCGTTGGCGAGGATGTCGGGGATGACGACGACGCCGTTGTCGACCAGCATCCGATCGGCGACCGGCGTCACCGGGTGGTTGGCGCCCTCGGCGACCCACTGGGCCTTGATGCGGTCCGCGTTCGACTTCGTGATGACCTCGCCCAGCGCGGCGGGCACGAGCACGTCCACGTCAAGCTCAAGGAGCTCCTCGTTGGTGAGCGCCTCGGAGTCCGGGTAGCCCGCGACGCTGCCGCTGTCGCGCAGGTGGTCCATGAGGTCATTGATGTTCAGCCCGCGGGGGTTGTGGATGGCCCCGCCCACGTCCGACACCGCCACGACCCGGTAGCCGTCGGCGGCGGCCAGTCGGGCGGTCCACGAGCCCACGTTGCCGAAGCCCTGGACCGCCATCGTCAGCCGGTCCGGCGAGGTGCCGGCGTCGGAGACCGCCTCGTTCGTGACCATCACGACCCCGCGGCCGGTCGCGGCGTCGCGGCCCAGCGAGCCGCCGAGCTCGACGGGCTTGCCGGTGACGATGCCGGGGCTGTGGCCCGCGCGCTGCCCGTAGGCGTCCATCATCCACGCCATTGTCTGGGCGTTGGTGTTCATGTCCGGCGCCATGATGTCGCGGTTGACGCCGACGATGTAGGACACCTGACCCATGAACCGGCGGGTCATGCGTTCCTGTTCCGTGAGGCTGAGCGCGGTGGGGTCGACCTTGATGCCGCCCTTCGCGCCCCCGAACGGGACGTCGGCGACGGCGGTCTTCCAGGTCATGAGCGCGGCGAGGGCGCGGACCTCGTCGAGGTCGGCGGAGGGGTGGTAGCGCACGCCGCCCTTGTACGGACCCCGGGCGCCGTTGTGCTGCACGCGGTAGCCGTAGAGCGTCTCGACCGACCCGTTGTCCCGGCGCAGCGGGATCTGGACGCGGATCTCGCGGTAGGTGCCCGACAAGACCTCCCGCGTCTGGTCGTCGAGGCCAACCTGGTCGGCCACCTCGTTGAAGAAGAACGTGACCGACTCGAACGCCGACATGTCCTCGCGCGGCTCTGCCATCCGGAAAACCCCCGTGGGTCGGCTGTGGTGCGCTGCATCGTCATGGGTGCGAAGGCTGCCCGCAAGGGGCGCCCGACCGGCGGGACCCCCGGCCTGCGGGAACAACACCCCGGCCTGTGTCGACTGAGTCGGCGAAATCCGGCCTCAGTCGACACAGCCCGGGCCGGGGCGTGAGTCACCCTGCTGCGCGAGCGGTCGGCGACCCCGACGGGTCGCTCAGATGCGGTTGAAGATGAGCTCGCGCTTGACCTGCTGGATGGCGGTGGTCACGTCGATGTCGCGGGGGCAGGCGTTCGTGCAGTTGAAGGTCGTGCGGCACTTCCACACGCCCTCGTGGCCGTTCAGGCGGTTGAGCCGGTCCGACGCCCCGTGGTCGCGGCTGTCGAAGATGAACCGGTGGGCGTTCACGATCGCGGCCGGGCCGATGTAGGAGTTGTCCGGCCAGAAGATCGGGCACGAGGTCGTGCAGGCGGCGCACAGGATGCATTTCGTGGTGTCGTCGAAGACCTCGCGGTCCTCGGGGGACTGCAGCCGTTCGGTGTCCCCGGGCACGGTGTCGTTGATCAGGAACGGCAGCACCGAGCGGTACTGGGCGAAGAACTGCTCCATGTCGACGTTGAGGTCCTTCTGGATCGGGTAGCCCTTCATGGGCTCGACCGTGATCGACGACGGCAGGTCGCGGATCAGGACCTTGCAGGCCAGGCGGTTGCGGCCGTTGATGAGCATCGCATCGGAGCCGCAGATGCCGTGGGCGCACGACCGCCGGAACGTCAGCGAGCCGTCGATGTTCCACTTGATGTAGTGCAGCGCGTCCAGGACCCGGTCCATGGGGTCGGCGGGGACGGCGTACTCCTCGAAGTGCGGCTTGGTGTCGACCTCCGGGTTGTACCGGAGCACCCGAACGGTGACCTCCACTAGCTCCCCCCACTAAATGGTCGGAGCAGTCGGGTTTGCCCCAGGCGCAGCGTAAAAGGCTCTTCTGCGGAGCATGGGGCAAACCCGACTGCGCGAACGGACATCTAGTACTTCCTCTCCATGGGCTCGTACCGGCCGAGGGTGACGGGGCGGTAGTCCAGGCGGCGGGTCCCGTCGGCCTCGCGGTAGACGAGCGTGTGCTTCATCCAGTTGCCGTCGTCGCGTTTGGCGAAGTCCTCGCGGTAGTGCGCGCCCCGGGACTCCGTGCGGTTGAGCGCGCCCTCGACGACGGTCTCGGCGAGGTCGAGCAGGTGGCCGAGCTCGACGGCCTCGAGCAGGTCGGTGTTGTACGTTTTGCCCTTGTCGTCGACGGTGACGGTGGCGTACCGGTCCTGGAGGGCGGCCAGGATCCGCATCTGCTCGGTGAGCGTCTCGCCGGTGCGGAACACCTGCGCGTTGTCGTTCATCGTGTCCTGCAGCTCGCGGCGGATCTCGACGGCCGGCTCGCCGTCGGTGCTGGAGATGATGCGGTCGAGCAGCTCCGCGAGCGGCGCCGTCGGCGCGTCGGGCAGGTCGGCGTGCCGCGGCGTCTGCGTGGCGTGGCGGATCGCCCCCAGACCGGCGCGCTTGCCGAAGACCACGATGTCGAGCAGGGAGTTCGTGCCCAGCCGGTTCGCGCCGTGGACGCTGACGCTGGCGCACTCGCCGGCCGCGAACAGGCCGGGGAAGACCCGGTCCGGGCTCACCCGCACCTCGGCGTCGACGTTGGTGGGGATGCCGCCCATCGCGTAGTGGGCGGTCGGCTGGATCGGCACGCCCTCGGTGTACGGCTCGACGCCGAGATACGTGCGGGCGAACTCGGTGACGTCGGGCAGCTTCTCGTCGAGCTGCTCCTTGGGCAGGTGGGTCAGGTCGAGCAGCACGTACTCGCCGTCGTCGCCGCAACCCCTGCCCTCGTTGATCTCCTGCCGGATGGCGCGCGACACCATGTCGCGCGGGGCAAGGTCCTTGATCGTCGGCGCGTAGCGCTCCATGAAGCGCTCGCCGTCGGAGTTGCGCAGGATGCCGCCCTCGCCGCGGGCGGCCTCGGACAGCAAAATGCCCAGCCGGTAGATCCCCGTCGGGTGGAACTGGAAGAACTCCATGTCCTCCAGGGGGAACCCGCGCCGGTAGATGACCGCCGGCCCGTCGCCGGTCAGCGCGTGCGCGTTCGAGGTGACCTTGTACATCTTGCCGAACCCACCAGAGGCGAAGACCACCGACTTCGCGCGGAACACGTGCAGCGCCCCGGTGCGCTGCTCGTAGGCGACGACCCCCGCGGTCTCGGTCCCGTCGGGCGACGTCAGGAAGTCGAGGACGTAGAACTCGTTGAAGAACTCGACGTCGCGCTTCACGCACTGCTGGTACAGCGTCTGCAGGATCATGTGGCCGGTGCGGTCCGCGGCGTAGCACGCCCGGCGCACGGGCGCCTCGCCGTGGTTGCGGGTGTGGCCGCCGAAGGGCCGCTGGGCGATCGTGCCGTCGGGGTTGCGGGAGAACGGCAGGCCCATGTGCTCGAGTTCGATGACCGCGTCGACGGCCTCCTTGCACATGATGTCGATCGCGTCCTGGTCGCCCAGGTAGTCCGAGCCCTTGACGGTGTCGAAGGCGTGCCACTCCCACTTGTCGTCCTCGAGGTTGCCGAGGGCGGCGCACATCCCGCCCTGGGCCGCGCCGGTGTGGGACCTGGTGGGGTAGAGCTTGCTGATGACGGCCGTCTTCACCTTGCCGGCGCACTCGATCGCCGCGCGCAGCCCGGCGCCACCGGCGCCGACGATGACCACGTCGTAGGTGTGGCTGGTGATCATGCGGCGGGCCGTCCCAGCTCCGGGTTGAAGGTCACGATGACCAGTGTGCCGAGGAGCAGCATGAAGCCCGCGACGCAGTAGAGGGCCATCTTGGCCCAGAAGCGCTTCTGCGGGCTGCGGACGTAGTCGGTGATGACGATCCGCATGCCGTTCGCGCCGTGGATCGTGGCCAGGAACAGCAGCGCCCAGTCGTAGGTCTGCCAAAACGGGCCGGCCCACCGTCCGGCGACGAAGGCGAAGTTGACCCGGCCGACCCCGCCCTCGAGCAGGTGCATGATCGCGATGTGGCCGAGCAGGAGGAACACGAGCAGGATCCCGCTGATCCGCATGAAGATCCAGGAGTAGAACTCGCTGTTGGACGTCGCCCGCTGGCGGGCCGGGCTGACGCCGGCTGCGGGGTGCTGCGGGGCGAAGGTGGGGGCGGCCATCCGGGGCTCCCTACAGGTCCGTGACGAGCTGGGTGAGCATCGCGACCGACGCCCCGATCGCCAGCACGGCGAAGATGACGTGCTGGACCCGCATCATCATCCGGTTGCGGGCGGCGCCCTTGGACCAGAAGTCGATCAGCGTCACGCGGATGCCGTTGGTCGCGTGGTAGAGCACCGCGATGACGAGCCCCAGTTCCATGAGCTTGATGACCGGGTGGTGGTAGACCTCGATCACGCCGTCGTACAGGGCGGGCGACACGCGGACGAGCGACGTGTCGAGCACGTGGGCGAACAGGAACGAGAAGATCGCCACGCCCGTGACCCGGTGCAGAACCCAGGTGAACATGCCCTCGCCGCCGCGGTAGAAGCTCGTGCGGGCCTTCGGGTTGGCGGCGGCTGGCCGCTCGACCGTTGCTGCCATGTACGGGTCCGATCCCTCGCTGAGCTCGACGGATGCCGGTGCCGCTGACCCCCGGCGCACCAGACGAATGGCGCTGCCCGGCACGCGGCAAAGGCTACCACCGGGGCCGTTTTCCCCGGCAATCCCGGGCCATAGACGCCTTCATGCATCCACGTGTGCTACCTGCATCAGGGATCGCGCTGAGTCCGGACGACCTCCTCGCCGCGTGGGCCTGAACGCGCGGCGGCGGCCCGACCTGTCGGGCGGCGGGCCCTCCCGTCCCGGGCGGCGACCGCGCAGTGCCACAATCGGCGTGGTCCGCGAGCATCGGAGACGACGTGGCAGGCGACGGCGATATCCAGTTCCGCACGGCCTCGGGCATCCCCGTGGCCGGTGCGTACGGGCCGGAGGACCTCGAGGGCTTCGACGTCGGCGCGCGGCTCGGGGGGCCCGGCTCCTATCCGTACACCCGCGGCGTCTACGGCACGATGTACCGGGGCCGCACCTGGACGATGCGCCAGTACGCCGGCTACGCGAGCGCCGCCGAGTCCAACGCCCGCTACCAGTACCTGCTCGACCAGGGGCAGACCGGCCTGTCCGTCGCGTTCGACCTGCCCACGCAGATGGGCTACGACTCCGACCACCCGATGGCGGCCGGCGAGGTCGGCAAGGTCGGCGTGGCCATCGACTCGCTGACCGACATGCGCAGGCTGTTCGACGGCATCCCGCTGGACGAGGTCTCCACGTCGATGACGATCAACGCTCCGGCGTCGATCCTGCTGCTGCTCTACGAACTCGTCGGCGAGGAGCAGGGCGTCGCCCCCGCAGAGCTCCGCGGCACGATCCAGAACGACGTGCTCAAGGAGTACATCGCCCGCGGGACCTACATCTTCCCGCCCGAGCCTTCCTTGAGGATCATCACCGACACGTTCGCCTACTGCGCCGAGCGGCTGCCGAACTTCAACACGATCTCGATCTCCGGCTACCACATCGGCGAGGCGGGGGCGACGGCCGTCCAGGAGGTCGCGTTCACGCTGGCCGACGCGATCGCCTACGTCCGCGCGGCCGTCGAGGCGGGACTCGACGTGGACGCCTTCGCGCCGCGTCTGTCGTTCTTCTTCGTCGCGCGGTCGTCGCTGCTCGAGGAGGTCGCGAAGTTCCGCGCCGCGCGCCGGATGTGGGCGCGGATCATGCGCGACGACTTCGGGGCGGCGGACCCGCGCTCGCAGATGCTGCGGTTCCACACCCAGACCGCCGGCGTGCAGCTGACCGCCCAGCAGGCCGAGGTCAACCTCGTCAGGGTCACCCTCCAGGCGCTCGCCGCGACGCTCGGAGGCACCCAGTCGCTGCACGCGAACGCATTCGACGAGGCGCTGTCGCTGCCGAGCGAGAAGGCGGCCCGGCTGGCGCTGCGCACCCAGCAGGTGATCGCCCACGAGACGGACGTGACGCTCACGGCCGACCCGCTGGGGGGCAGCTGGTTCATCGAGGCGCTGACCGACGAGATCGAGCGGCGGGCGGAGGAGTACCTGGCGAGGATCGACGAGCTCGGCGGCGCGGTCGCCGCGATCGAGCAGGGCTACCAGAAGGGCGAGATCGAGCGCAGCGCGTACGAGGAGTCGCGCGCCATCGAGCGGGGCGACCGGATCGTCGTCGGCGTGAACCGCTACACCATGGCCGAGGAGGTCGACCCCGACCTGCTGCGCGTCGACGACGCGGTCGCGGAGGGCCAGGTCCGCGCGCTCGCCCGCCTGCGGGCCGAGCG
>JACCXR010000328.1 GCA_013696915.1 Euzebyaceae bacterium | reverse complement strand
GTGCCGTCAGCCATTCCAGGGCGGCGTCGTGAAAGCGGCTGGCCTCGTCGACCGCGAACAGCAGCAGGTTCGCATCGACGAGCATCAGCGCGACGCCGGACCATGCAGGTGCTCGAGAGCCTCGGCGACGTTGGTCACGTCGATCCGGAGGCCGAGCCGGGCCGTGCGCTGGCGGAACTCCCCGGGCGCTGGCGTTGGCCGCAGGCCCCTGCGCGCGAGTTCGTTGACCGCCTGGCTGAGACCGATCGCCCGCTCCCGTCGCATCTGCTCGACGGCGGCGGCGACATCGCTGTCGAGTACGACCGTCGTCCGCATGCACCGAGGCTAGCATGACGATGACGAGAAAGGCGCATCGTTATGCTGGCAGCGGCGGATCGACGGGAGCCAAGAAGCGAGACGGGTGTCGGGGACGACCGCGCCGGGGTTGACGGCGGTGAACGCAGGGATCGCCGCGGTCACCTGCAGCGACGCCGAGGCTGGATGACGCGCCGTGGTCGATGTCGTGGTGGTTGGTGGGGGCTACAACGGCCTGGCGTGCAGCTGCTATCTGTGGTCCGCAACGGCGGGCCGCACCGGGCGTGCGGCCGCCCGCGCGGTCCAGGCCCGCCACGGCACCCCCGGACGTGCTCGGCGCGCCTCCGAGAGCGGCCCGGTCGGCTGACCGCCTGCCGTTGGCCGGTCCGATTGGGGAGGAACCCGTACCTGTACCGTGTCACGCGCTGGACCTCGCCGTCCCGAGATCGCGGAGGGAGCGGGTACGGCAGGAGTGCAGATGAGATCGCCGTTCGCAAGAGACGGGGCGCAGAAGGAGGAGGTCGGACGCGACCCCGACTACCGGTTCACACTGGCCAACGAACGCACGTTCCTGGCCTGGATCCGCACCGCTCTCGCATTGACCGGGGCCGGGCTGGCCGCCGTGCAACTCCTGCCGCCGTTCGCGGTCCGCGGCGGGCGCGAGGTGCTCGGGCTGCTGCTGGTCGGCCTCGGCACGGTCGTCGCCGCCACCAGCTACCGACGGTGGTCGGCCAACCAGCGCGCTCTCCGCATGGACGCCCCGATGCCGGTGACGAGACTGCCGGCGATGCTCGCGGCCGGCGTCGGCGCCGTCTGCCTGGTGGCGCTGCTGCTGCTCGCGGCCCAGGCGCTGCGCTGATGGAGCCCTCGGCCAGGCCCGGCGGGCTCCCCGTCGCTGGCGCGCAGCAGGAGCGCACCGCGCTCGCCTGGGACCGCACGGGCCTGGCCATGACGGTCGCCGGCGCCCTCTACCTGAAGGCGGCCGCGCCGCCGCTGACCGGGCTGCGCCAGGCCCCCGGGTGGGTGGCGGTCGTGTCCGGCGCGCTCCTCTACGCCACCGCCTACGCGCGCTCCGAGCGGCTCCGGCGTCTGCTGCGGCGCCGCGGGCCGGCGGCTGCCCCGTGGCTGCTGCGGGCCATCGGGGCCGTGACCGTGGGGTTCTGCTGCTCCTCCTTCCTGCTGATCCTGCTGGGCGGCTGACGCCTGGAAGGACGCAACGGACGGCGCCGGCGTCCGGCGAAGTCAGGGAGAGACGATCTCGAGGCCGGCGTCACGGGCGGCGGTGAACTCGTCGTCGACCAGGACGACCTCCTTGCCGGTTCGGTCGACCAGCGAGGCGGCGATCGCCGCGCGGTACCCGGACGCGCAGTGCACCCACACCTCGTCGCCCGGAAGGTCGCCCAGGCGGCGCTCGACCTGGTCGAGGGGAACGTGGACCGCGTCGCGGATGTGCCCGTCCGCCCACTCGTCGTCGCGGCGGACGTCGAGGACTGTGGGCGCGGCCTGCCGGCGCCGCTCGGCGAGGTCGGCGAACGAGGCGACCCGGTAGCTGCGCGTCCGGCCCCCGGCGGCGTAGCGGTCCACGCCGCCCGTCGCCTCGCCGGCCGGACGGTGGATGCCGATGCGCGCCATGGCGCGCTGGGCCTGGGCGATGTCGCCGGGGTGGTCGCCGACCAGGGTGACCGGTGTGCCCCAGGGCATCGCCCAGCCCAGGTAGGTCGCGAACGGGTCGGCGAGCTGGACGTTGACGGTCCCCGTCAGGTGCCGCTGCGCGTACGGGCGCCGGCCGCGGACGTCGACGACCCACCCGCCGGCGCGGATCCTCCGCCGGAGGTCGCCTGCGTCCACGGGCGGCGGCGGGGATAGGTCCAGCGGCGGGGGGCCGGCGCGGTTGATCGGCGCCATGTGCGCGTAGTAGCCGGGGTGGGCGGTGAGACCGCCGAGGAGCTCGCCCACGAAGTGTTCCTCGTCGTCCGCGGTGGACGCCAGGTTGCCGCGGCGCTCCTCGCCGACCGTGCCGGCCTCGGCGCCCGTCCCCGACGCCGACGCGCAGAAGCTGCCGAACCCGTGCGTCGGGTGCACGGCGACGTCGTCGGGGAGCATGTGGAGCAGGCGCCGCACCGAGCCGTACTGGGCGCGGCTCAACTCGTCGGCCCGCTCCTGGCCGAGGAGGTCGGTGCGGCCGACGGTCCCGAACAGCAGGCAGCCGCCGGTGAACACCGCCTCGGGCCGGTCCTCCGCGAGCAGCAGGTAGGACAGGTGCTCCGGGGTGTGCCCTGGCGTCCGGAGAACCCGAAGGGTCATGGACCCTGCACGCAGCTCGTCGCCGTCACGCACGCTCCTGCGGTCGAACGCGAGCGTCTCGGCGGCGGCCAGCACGTACTCCGCGCCGGCAGTCCGCGCCAGTTCCAGCCCGCCGCTGACGTAGTCGTTGTGGACGTGGGTCTCAAGGACGTGGGTGACGCGCACGCCGCGGGCGTCGACCACCCTCCGGACACGGTCGATGTCGCGCTGCGGGTCGACGACCACGGCCACCGCGCCGTCGTCGGCCACGTAGCTGCGGTCCCCCAGGCCGGGGGTTTCGATCGTCTCGACATGGAACACGCCGCGTCCGATCCCGCACAGCACCCTCCGAGCCCGACCGGGCCCGAGGGGTCCATCTTGCGCGCCGGTCACAGCCTGTCAAGGACGGTCCCCAGACCCGCCCGGGTCAACCGCGGACGTTGCGCAGGGGAGGACCTTGCAGGTCGCAGTGAGCCTCCCGTCGGGTGGCCCGCTCCGGGCCGGGCGCCCCGGGCCGGTCGTGCAGTTTCGGGTCGATGGTGAGCCAGGCGATCACGCCCCCGAGGACCACCAGCGCGCCGGCGATGAGCATCGCCGACCGGAACCCGGCGGTGAACACCGCGGCATCGTCGTACGCGTCGCCGGCAAGACCCACGGCCGCCGGCAGGACCGCGACGGCCATCAGCTGCGCCGCCCTGGCGACGGCGTTGTTCACCCCCGACGCGAGTCCCGAGTGGCGGTCCTCCGCGGCGGCGAGGACGGTGGTGGTCAGGGGGGCGACGGTGAGGCCGAGGCCGATCCCGAACAGGATCACCGCCGGCAGCACCGTCGTGGCGTAGCTCGCTCCCGGAACCACGCGTGCGAGCAGGCCGATCCCCGTGCCGGCCAGGACCGGCCCCAGGCTCATCGGCAGCCGCGGTCCGATCCGCTGCGACAGGGCCCCGGCCCGCGGGGACAGCACGAGCATCAGCACGGTGACCGGGAGGGCCGCAGTCCCGGCCTGCAGCGCGCTGTAGCCGAGCGAGACCTGCAGCTGGACGACGAGCAGGAAGAAGACGGCGCCGAGCCCGCCGTACACGGCGAACGTCACGACGTTGGTCCAGGAGAACTGCGACGAGGCGAAGATGTCCAGCGGCAGCATCGGGTGGTCGGAGCTTCGTTCGACGAGGACGAACGCCGCGAGCGCGAGGATGCCGAGGAGTCCGGCGCCGAGCACCAGGGGCGTCGCCCCCCGCCCGCCCGCCTCGATGAGCGCGTAGGTGATGCCGGCGAGGCCGAGCGCGCCGGTCACCGCGCCGGCGTAGTCGAGCCGCCTTGCACTGAGCGGGTCCGACGACTCGGGCACGTCCCGCAGCGCCACGGCGATCACGAGCGCCGCGACCGGCAGGTTGATGAAGAAGACCGCCCGCCAGCCGACGGTGTCGACCAGCCAGCCGCCGAGGAAGGGGCCGACCGCCGCAGCCACGGAGCCGAGCCCCGACCATGCGCCGATGGCGCGGCCGCGGTCGTCGGGGTGGAAGCTGGCCTGGATGAGGGCGAGACTCCCCGGTGTCAGCAGCGCCCCGCCCATCCCCTGGAGGACCCGGGCGGCGACGAGCTGGCCGACGGACTGCGCCATGGCGCACAGCAGCGACGCGACGGCGAACCAGGCGACCCCCACCAGGAACACCCGCCGGCGGCCGAAGCGGTCGCCGAGGGATCCGGCGAGCAGGATCAGCGAGGCCAGCGCGAGCATGTAGCCGTTGAGCACCCACTGCAGCCCGGAGACGTTCGCGCCCAGCTCGGCACCGAGCGTCGGCAGCGCGACGTTGACCACCGTGGCGTCGAGCATCGCGACCGCGGACCCGCCGATCGTGGCCAGCAGCACCCACCGGCCCGCCGCGGTCCCGTAGCGCACGACCCCAGCCGGGACGCCACCCGGGGGTGCGGCGACCGTCTTCGGCTCCGGACGACCTGCGGTTCCCCCCGACTGGCTCATGGACGTTCCTCTGGGACGTGAATCAGCTCAAGGCCTGCGGGGGCGATTCTCATGACCTGGCTGGTGGCGGTCGCGCACCGACCGTCGTGGAAGCTGGACGCCGCTGCCCGCCGGGCTGGCGGGCACTCGTACGCAGCGAGCGCGTCACGGGGTTTATTCCCGGCCGGCGCGGAGTGTTGGTCGCGCGCCGTGCAGAGGACGGGATCGTCCTTCCGACGGCACCGGCGTTCAGCCGGAGGGCAGCGGGTAGAGAAATCGCAACCCGGGGAATCGCCCGAAATCCCGGTCCGTCGTGCAGAGCACCCCGCCATGCTCGACGGCAAGCGCCGCCAGATGCGCGTCGGTGACCTTGGCACCGGCGGCCTGGCCCTCTCGCAGCATCCCGCCGAAGACCTGCCAGTGCCGATCGGTCGGCTCGGCGATCCCCGCGTCGGGCCTGGCGAGCCAGCTGCTGACGAACGCCAGCGCCTCCTCAGGATCGAGGGGCTCGGTGAAAACCCGAGGGTGCGACCCCATCCGGACGAAGGCGAGCAGGGTGACCAGGGGAAACCGGACCGGCTGCCTGGCGCTCAACGCCGCTTCCAGCCAGGTGCGCGCGTCAGCATGCCTGGGGCTGCGGGAGTCGTAGGCGTAGAGGAGAAGGTTCGCGTCGGCCAGGATCACCGTTCATCGGCGCCGTCGACCTGGTCGAGCAGCTCGCTGATGTCGTCCAGCCGCACCCCCTTGCGCAGGCCCAGCGGTCGCGCTTCCACCCGGAAGGGCTCCACGGCGCCTCGGGTGCGCTCGTCGAGACCGGTGCGCAGCGCGTCGTTGACCACGACCTCGAAGGGCCTGCCGGTGCGCTGCACCTCCGCCCGCAGTTGCGCGACGACGTCGTCCTCGAGCGCGATGGTGGTCCGTTGTCACATGCCATGATGCTACGGGGGACCAGCATCAAGACGCCATGGCGTCTGCCTCGCCGGCGCGATCGTCGCCTTCCGGTTCCCTGCGGCGGCGGAGGGGTGCTCCGCCCGCACCGGGCAGTGCCCGCAACCACTTGCACCTCGATCATCGAGCACGCGGTCAGCCTTCCAGCCACGCCGCCCTCTTCGCCAGCAACGGCCAACTCCTCGCGGCCACTCGGTCTTGGAGTCGACATGTCGACACCAGCGAGACCTGACCGTGACAAGCCCGCGACCGGCTGGGCTGGGTTACCTCCGAATCAGCGGGGGCAGCCGAGGGCGGCGTCGAGGGCGACGCACAGTTCGTCCTCGCGGTCGGGCGGCAAGGTGGCGATGCGCTGGCGGAACTGGCTCTTTCGCAGTGTGTGGAGGTTGTCGAAGGAGGCGACGCAGTCCTCTCCCATACCGTCGTCTGGACCGAGTGGCAGCTCGCTGGTGAGACCACGCACGGTGCGGGTGCATGCAGCAACGACGACCGCCTCGATGCGGTCTGCGACGGGGTCACGGGTGAGGACCAGCACCGGCCGGTCGCCGCCCGGCGTGACCGCCCACCAGAGCTCGCCTCTCACCACGACGGCGTTGCCGACCACGCATCGGGATCGTCGGCCAAGGCCAGCTCGGCGTCGGTCAGTGGCTCCTCCGCGTAGCGCTGGGCATCACGCTCACAAGCGATGCGGTACAGGTAGCCCTCGACCGCAGCCCGCACCGCTTCGGCGCGGGTTGCGTGCCGCTCCGGGACGAGCCCGTCCAGCGCTTCGACCAGCTCGTTCGGTACTCGAACCGCCAGCTGCACATCGTGCTGCCGCCTGCGTGTCATGCACGAAGCATACCATCCCGCTTGACCGCTCGGGCGTTGAGTTCCAGCGGTAGGCGACCAACGCCTCGACGCCGTCGAGGCCGGCCTGGGCGCACGGCTGTCCAGCGTGCTGGGGCACCAAGGGCTCTCGACCGACCCGCACGTCACGTCGTGCGGCGCTGTGCCATCACGCCGATTCCCCGGACATCTAGACAGCGAGAGCCCGCCATCCCCGCCTCGTGCTTCAAGCGGCGGCGAAGGCGTCCCGGTGGTTCTCGGCGAACTGACGGTAGGGGCGTGCGGGACGGCCAGTCGCCTTCTCGACCTCGTTGGTCACCGTGGCGGCGTGGCCGGCACGGATGGCGCCGTAGAGGGCGACCAGCGAGTCGGCCAGCCAGTCGGGCAGCCCGGCGCCGGCGAGGTTGGCGCGGAAGCCGTCGGCCGGGACGTCGACGTAGCGGACGTCACCACCGATGACCTCCGACAGCTGGGCGGCGGCCTGCGGCATGGAGATCGACTCCGGGCCCGTGACCTCGTAGGTGGCGCCCTCGTGCCCGTCCGTGGTGAGGACGTGCGCGGCGACCGCCGCGATGTCCGCAGCGTCGATGAAGCCGGACGCACCATCGCCAGTCATCCCGTACCAGGCGCCCTCGGCCCTGACGGTGTCGACCGGCAGGAGGTGGCTCTGCATGAACCCCGCCGGCCGCAGGATCGTGTGCCCCACCCCCGCGGCGGCGAGGTGGTCGTCGATCTCGGCGTGCCAGCGCGCGAACCCCATCGGCGAGTCGTGGCTCGCGCCCATCACCGACAGCGCGACGACGTGTGCGACGCCGGCCTGCCCGGCGATGTCGATCGCGCGCCGCTCTCGTCCGGCTTGCGCGGGACTCGCAGGCGAGAGCAGGAACACGCGGTCGCAGCCGGCCATCGCGCGCTCGAGCGTCTCCGGCCGGTCGAAGTCGCCGTCGACCGCCTCCGCGCCGTGCGCCTCGATGGCCGCCCGTCCCGCCTGCGAGTGGGCGAGGGCGCGGACCGACGCCCCGCGCTCGGCCAGGATCGGCAGCAGGGCGGAGCCCACGGTTCCGGTGGCGCCGGTGACGAGGATCATCTGTACTCCTGGGGCAGCACGCAGCCGACTGGATGCGACGAACCTACCCCGTCGAGGGAACGCCGCGATCATCCCTCGCGATCCGCGGGATGTCGCGTCCGTACCATGCCCCCCATGACTGCCGCCCGAGTCCGAATTCGGCTGAGCCAGCAGTTGAACAGGCGCCGGGCGCCGCTCGCCGTGCTGGCCGCCAGCGGGACGGCAGGTCTGTCCCTGGGTGCGGCGGCCGGCGCGACCGGCTGGCCGGTCTATGCCGTCGTGCTGCTGGCCGGCGCCGCGGCGGTGGCGCTCGCGGACCTGCGGGTGGGCCTTTCGGACCTGACCGTCTGGGGGCTCGTCGGCTTCGCGCTCGGCCACGTCGCCGGCGGCATGGTGCCCGTCGGGGGCGGGGTGCTCTACCAGCAGTGGCTGGTCGGGCGCGTGATCCGCTTCGACAACGTGCAGCATGCGTGGGGCTTCGGGTTCGCCGGGCGGGCGGTGTGGGAGTCCCTGCGCCCCCAGCTCGCCGGGGCTCCCGCCCCCCGCCTGGCGGCAGCTTCGATGATCGTGCTGGGCGGAGTCGGGCTGGGCGCCGGGAACGAGATCATCGAGTACCTGTTGACCAAGCTGCTGCCGGAGACGAACGTCGGCGGGTACGAGAACACCGCCCGCGACCTCGTCGCCAATCTGGTCGGGGCCGTGCTGGCGGCCGGTCTCACCGCGCGGGCGCTGCCGAGGGCGGCGAGACCGCACCGCGATCGCAGGCCGTGATCGTCGTCCTCAGCGGTGCTCGGGGTTCGGGTAGTCGAAACGGCACCCGGCGTCCCACTCGGACCGCTGGTTGCCGTACGCCGGGAAGCCGCCGAGGTCGGAGAGCATCCGGGCGGCGTGCAGGAGGTTCCACGTCATGAAGGCGGTGTTGCGGTTCGTGAAGTCGTTGTCGATGCCGACCGTGCCGTCGTCGCCGTAGGAAGGCCCGGGCCCCGCCTCGCCGATCCAACCCGCGTCCGCTTGCGGTGGGATCGTGTAGCCGAGGTGCTGGAGCGCGTAGAGGATGCTCATCGAGCAGTGTTTGATGCCGTCCTCGTTCCCGGTGATCAGGCAGCCGGCGACCCGTCCGTAGTAGGTGTACTGCCCGCGCTCGTTGAGCAGGCTCGAGTTGCCGTAGAGGCGTTCGATCACGCGGGTGCACACCGACGACTTCTCCCCGAGCCAGATCGGCGAGGCGATGACCAGGATGTCCGCGGCAAGGACTCTCTCGTAGATCGCCGGCCACTCGTCGACGTCCCAGCCGTGCTCCGTCATGTCGGGCCACACCCCGGCCGCGATCCGGTGGTCGACGGCCCGGATCGACTCCACCTTGACGTGGTTGGCCTCCATGATCGCGATCGACCGGTCGGCCAGCGTCTGGGTGTGCGACGCCTCGGGCGACTTCTTCAGGGTGCAGTTGATGTAGACGGCGGAGAGGTCGCCGAAATCGAGGTGGTGGTCTGCCTGGCCGCTCATGTGTGCTCCTCGTCGTCGTGGCGGCCGCGAGTGGGCCGCGCGCCCCGCGCCCGCGTCACGGGCCTGGCGAACCGTGATCCGTGATTCTCCGACCGGGTGGACCATTCTGCTCATGCGCTGACCACAGCCTGCCGATGAGCCAGGTATGCGCGTCTTGGCCGCCACTGAGCACGAACTCGACTCTGGGTCCGCCATGTCAAGGTCGGCGTCCGGCTGACCTACGCGACGGCGGTCGTGAGCTGGGCCTACTTCGCCCTCACCTGGGGCCGCCCCAACCGCCCGGCGATGACGGTCCTGGTGGCGGCGACCGCGATGATGAGCACGGTCGTCGCGCGTCTGCCGCTGCGGCGCATCCTCTCTGATCGTCGGGGCATTTGGCTGTTCTACGCCTGGAGCACCGGCGTCGTCGGGTTCGTGACGGCCCTGACGGTCCTCGACGGTGGCCCGAGCAGCCCGGCGTCGGTGATCTACAGCCTCGCGCTCATCTACGCCGCGATGGCGTACCCGCCGCGGGGC
>JACCXR010000295.1 GCA_013696915.1 Euzebyaceae bacterium | reverse complement strand
GCCGCTGGCAAAGCCTCCCGTCCGCAAGCTGGCGAAGGACCTCGGCATCGACCTCGCCGCCCTGCGCGGCAGCGGGCCCGAGGGGGTCATCACCCGCGACGACGTGCACGCCGCCGCGCGCCTGTCCGAGGAGCGCACCCAGCCCGCCCCGGCGGCCGTCGAAGCCGGATCCCCGTCGCCGACCGCCGCGGCCGCGGACCGCATCCCGCTGCGCGGCGTGCGCAAGGCGATCGCGGACAAGATGTCGCTGTCGCGCCGGGAGATCCCGGAGGCGACGAGCTGGGTGGACTGCGACGCCACGGCGCTGTGGGAGTTGCGGCAGGAGCTGAACGCGTCCCAGTCGGCGGTCGCCGCCTCGCCGCTCGCGATCATCCTGCGCGCGTGCGTCGCGGGGCTGCGCGACTTCCCCGGGGTCAACAGCCGCCTCGATGTCGCAAACGCCGAGATCGTCCTGCAGCGGCACGTCAACCTCGGCGTCGCCGCCCAGACAGACCGCGGGCTGATCGTGCCGGTGATCGCCGACGCGCACGCGAAGTCGACGCTGCAGATCGCCGCAGAGCTGAACCGGCTCGCGGCGGCGGCGCGGGACGGCACCGTCACGCCGGCCGAGATGACCGGCGGGACGTTCACCGTCTCCAACTACGGGTCGTTCGGGGTCGACGGGGGCAGCCCGGTCATCAACTTCCCGGAGGCGGCGATCCTCGGTGTCGGCCGGATCGCGGACCGCCCGTGGGTCCACGACGGCGAGATCAGGGTCCGCAAGGTCGTGCAGCTGTCGATCGCCTTCGACCACCGCATCTGCGACGGGGGAGAGGCCGCCGGCTTCCTCCGCTTCGTCGCCGACTGCGTCGAGAGCCCGACGAAGCTGCTGTCGTCGCTGTAGCCGGCGGACCCCGAACCCGGGGTCTGTCGGATCGGTGACGCAGCGCGTCACCCAGTCGACGGACCCCGGGGTCAGCGGGGGGCGGCGGCGCGGGTCGCGCGGCCCGCCTCGACGCAGGCCCGCAGCAGCGCCGTGGCGCGCTGCCGTTCCGTGGCGGTGAAGCGGTAGTCCCGCCGCACCACCAGCGCCTGGCCGTCGAACGGCAGCACGAGGACGCGGTCGCCCTCCTCCGGGGCGTCGTCGACGTGCTGGAGCGCCGCCACCGACGCGCGCAGCAGGCCCCCGACGAGGACTCCGACCCCGTGCTCGAGGGTCATCGCCCCGTTGAGCAACGACTCGAGCCCGAGCGCCACGCGCGTCACCGCGTCGCCGGGATGCCCCCGCGACGGTCCGGCGTGGACCAGGGCGACGTCGTCGACCGCGCGGACGTGGTCGACGAGGGTCCGCAGCGCATCCGGCTCCACGACCACCAGCAGGTCGTCGAGCGCCATGCCGTCGGCCGACTCGACGACGTCGATGGCCTGGATGTCCCCGCCGGCCTCGGCGATCGCGCCCGCCAGCGTGGCGAGCGCGCCGGGGCGGTCGGGGACGGCGCAGCGCAGCATGAGCTCCATGGGTGACCCAGACTAGGGGACGGGACGTTTCGCGCCGGTGACGCGGTCGTGAGGGGCCAGGGATGAAGCGCAGACCGATGGTGGCCGTGGTGGGGGCGGGCGAGGCCGACGCCGACCTGGAACGCGTGGCCGAGGAGGTGGGCGCGGCCGTGGCGCGCGCCGGCGCCGACCTCGTCTGCGGCGGCCTCGGCGGCGTCATGGCGGCCGCCTGCCGCGGGGCGAAGGGCGCCGGCGGCACGACGGTGGGCCTGCTGCCCGGCCGTGACCGGGCCGCTGCGAACGCCTGGGTCGACGTCGCGATCCCGACCGGCCTGGACGAGGCGCGCAACGTGCTCGTCGTCCGCGCCGCCGACGCGCTCGTTGCGGTCGGCGGTGGCTACGGCACCCTGTCGGAGATCGCGTTCGCGCTCAAGACCGGCACGCCGGTCGTCGGCCTGCGCACCTGGGACCTGCCCGGCGTCGTGGCCGCGAGGGACGCAGGGGATGCGGTCGCGCGCGCGCTGGCCTGAGGACCGGCCACGGCCGCAGCATCCTCATGGCGGTCGCTGCGCGACCGCCGCCACCGAGGTCAGGAGAATCGCCTTGGACGAGCCTCGGCGATTCGCGACTCAGAGGCGGTAGGACATCCGGGCGGTGACCACCGCGTCGGCCAGGCGGCCGTACATCG
>JACCXR010000266.1 GCA_013696915.1 Euzebyaceae bacterium | reverse complement strand
TCCGGGAGCGTGTAGTGGGCCCCGTCGCGCGCGGCGGGGAAGCCCGTCCAGCAGTCGCGGAGCAGCGCCATCCACTCGTCGAGCCGGGCGCCGCGCGTGGCGTAGTCGACGCCGAGCGCCTCGAACTCCTCGGCGAGCCATCCCGCGCCGACGCCCAGCGCCATGCGACCGCCCGTCAGCGCGTCGATGCTGGCGACCTGCTTGGCGAACGTGACGGGCTGGCGCAGCGGGAGCACGAGCACCGCGACGCCGACCTCCGCGCGGGCGGTCGCCGCGGCCGTCATCGTCATCGCGACGACGGCGTCGTACCACGGCATCTGCGGGTCCCAGCTCACCTTCCCGTCGTCGCCGAACGGGTAGTACGACTCCGCCACCGCCGGCATCACGATGTGGTCGCTGCACCACAGCCCGTCGAACCCCGCCGCCTCGAGCCGCGCGGCCATCGGGCCGATGCCCAGGGCCGCCGGCAGGGGACCGGAGTTCGGCACCTTCGAGCTGATCCTCATGCGCCCGCTCCTCTTCCCGGCCACGCGGCGGGCGTGGCCGACTCGGCGATGACCCTGGGGAACGACGGCATCCCGACCTCCGGCGCGAGGAACCGCGACACGGCGACAAGCGACTCCGCGATGTCGATGCCCCCCGGCAGCCGCACGAACAGGTGGGTCGCTCCGGCGTCCCGCCACGCGCCGACCGCACCGCGATCGGCCTCGAGCGCACCGGTCAGGTCGACCAGACCGGGTTGGACGAGCCGGTCCCGATCGCAGTCCTCCGGCCGGTCCGCGAGCACCGGCAGCCCGAGCCGCTCACTGGCGGCGGCCGCCGCCGCGCCCGCAAGCCACACAGGCACCGCGACCTGCGCGGGCTTCGGTGTCACCTCGACGACCTCCGGCGCATCATGGCCGTCGATTCCGGCGGGCACCCGCCAGCGGATGCCCTCGTGCCGCACCGGTCGTGCGGCCCAGCAGCGCTGCAGCAGCGTGACGTCCTCGGCCGCCTCGGCGGCGTCGAGCCGGCCGACGTCCGCGACGACCACGATCCGGCCGTTCGCCGCGTTGTCGAGGACGGCGATCTCCTCGGCGAGCGTCACCGGGTGCTCGTGGCCCAGCCTCAGCCGCACCGCGATCCGCACGGCCTCCGTCGCGGCGGCGGCCCCGGCGGCCGCGACCGCCTCCGCCCCCGCCGCGGGACCATCGACGAGGACACCGAACAGTCCGTGCGCCTCGGCGAGCGCGGCGCCGGGCCCCTCGTCGCCAGCGGTCAGCGCCAGCCCCAGCCTCATGCGGCGTCCAGGCCGGCGAGCTGCGGCATGACCTCCTCGGACAGCCGGCGCATCACGTCGTGCAGCGCCGTCCGGGGGGCGCCCTCGATGACGAGACGGAAGACGACATCGTCCACCCCCGCCTCGGCGACCTCGCGCAGCCCGTCCACGACCGCCGGCGCCGGCCCGATGATCGTCGTCCCGACGGCGTCCGCGAGCGCGCGGCCGACGTCGCGGCGGAAGTCCATCGCCGAGGTCTCACCCTGCGCCGCGACCGACCAGCCGAGCCCGGCGTAGAGCACGTAGCTCGCGCGGACCCAGTCGAGGACGGCCTCGCGCTCGGCCGCGTCGTCGGTGACCCAGACATTTCGGAGGGCGGCGATGGGGGGTCGCCGCCCTCCCGGCCGACCGGCGGCGTCCCATCCGTGCCGATGTGCCGCTGCCAGCTCGCGAACGAGCGGCAGCGGGTTGGCGCCGGACAGGAGCACGCCGTGGCCGCGGCTTCCGGCGCGGGCCACGCCCGTGGGCGTGGCCGAGCCGATCCACAGCGGGACGTCGGACACCGTCGACTCGAGGGCCTCGAGCCCCGCGGCGAGGCGGGCCGCACGCTGCCGTCGCGGCACGCCCTTGCCGTCGAACTCCACGTCCCGGTAGCCCAGCCCCACCCCGAGGTCGAACCGGCCGCCGCTGCGATCCGCGAGCGCCCGCGCCCCGGCGCCGACCCGCACCGGATCCTGCAGCGGGAGCAGCAGCATCCCGGTCGCGACCCGCAGGCGCTGGGTGACGGCCAGCATCGTGGCCGCGGCCGGCAGCAGCGCGGGGCAGTACCCGTCGTAGAAGAAGTGGTGCTCGGAGAGCCAGGCCGAGTCGAAGCCGAGCCGCTCGGCCAGCTGCGCGTCCTCCCGCAGCTCGCGGTAGGCGGTCACGTGGTGACGCGGCACCGTCGCGGTGTTCTGGAGGCACCAGAGCCCGACCCCGAAGCGCATCAGGCGCCGAAGTGGGCGCGGACCTGCCCGAGAAGCTCGATCGAGCGCCGCGTGGCCGCGTCGGGGATGCCTGGGTACTTGCAGCGGAACATGACGTGGAGGCCGTCGCCGACGACGGCGCGCAGCCGCTCGAACTGCGGGACCAGATCCTCTGGCGTCCCCAGCCAGACCTCGGACCGGCGGCGGGCGTGCTCCTCGGGCGACATGCGGTCGGGGTACCAGTCGGCGTAGGCATCGGCCGGCAGTCCGTACCAGTCGCCGTAGACCCGCCGCGTGAACATGTACGCCTCGGCGAGCTGGTCCCAGGCGGCGTCCGCGCCGTCGGGCGACAGGAACCCGCCGAGCGTCAGGTAGAAGTTGGGACGGGCGCTGTCGCGACCGTGGCGGGCCAGCGCCTCGCGGTAGGTGGCGACGCCGGCGGCGACCCGGTCGAACAGGTCGCGGTTGTGGCCCTGTTTCCCGAACACGGCCGAGTCGGTGCCGCCGTCCATGATGAACGCGTCCGCGTGACGGGCCGTCCGGTCGAGCGCCGGCGGCGCGTAGCCACCCATCAGCAGCGGCACCCCGCCCGCCCGCACCGGCTTGGGGAAGACCTCCATCCCCTTGCGCCGGAAGTGGCGGCCGTCGAAGTCCAGCGGCCCGTCGCCCCACGCCTGGCGGAGCAGCGTGCACAGCTCCTCCATGCGCCCGGCGCGCTCCTTGCGGGTCGTCCCGAGGCCTTCGTACTCGACGTCGCGGTACCCGAGGCCGAGGCCGAGGGCGAACCGGCCGCCCGACAGGACGTCGACGAAGGCCGCGTCCTCGGCGAGCCGGACCGGGTCGTGCAGGGGGCCGAGCGCCACCGACACGCCGATCGTGATGCGCTCGGTCCGCGCGGCCATCGCCGCCGCGTAGGGCAGGACGGAGCCGACGTAGCCGCTGTCGAGGAAGTGGTGCTCGGTGATCCACACGGCGTCGAGGCCGACCTGCTCGGCCAGACGGGCCTGCTCGACGGAGTCGGCGATGACCTGCGTGTGGGTCTTGCCCTCCGACGGCAGGCACTCACCGCTGAAGACGCCCAGCCCGATCTCCACGCGACCCCCCGGCCTCAGCCGCGCTGGTCGGCGAAGACGGTGCCGGCGGCGAGGTACGGCGAGTAGACGGGGGTGCTCTGGATCCCGGCTGCGGCGGCCGGACCGCCGACGTAGGTCTCCCAGAGGCTCGCAAACCGCCCGCGGATGATCTGGTAGCGCATCCAGTTGTCCACGTACGCCTTCATCTTGAAGTCGCCCTGCGGCAGGAAGTAGGTGTTGATGTCGGCGAACAGCGGCGGCCCCTCGAGCACCTCGAGGTCGCTGTTCGTCTCGAGCACCTCGGCGACGTTGAACTCGCCGAGGAGCACGACGTCCGCCCGGCCCGTCGCGGCGTCCTGCACGGCCGGCTGCTGCTCGAGCGACCGCAGGGTCGCCTCGGGGAACAGCTGCTCGGCCGACGCCTCCTGGGCGGAACCGACCAGCACCGCGATGGTCACGTCCGGCGAGTTCAGGTCCGCGGCGGTCTGCACGGGGGAGTCCACGTTGCGCAGCACGACGTTGCTCTCGATGAACAGCGGCTCGGACGCGAACATCACCTGCTGGGCCCGTGACGGGAGAATCGTGGCGCCGATCCCGGAGATGTCGAACCGCCCCGCGGCGAGCGCACCGAAGAGCTCCGCGAAGGGCACCTCGACGATCTCGACCTCGGCCCCGAGCTCGTCGAGCATCTGCAGGGCCAGCTCGATGGTGTAGCCCGCCGGCTCGTCGCCCTCCTTGAACTGCAGCGGCGGGAAGGTCAGGTCGGCGCCGACCCGGACCGTCTCGCCGTCGAGGATGCGGTCGAGCAGCGACGTTCCGGAGGTCTGCGCGGCACCGCCGCCGGCCGGCGTGCCGCTCTCGCCCCCTGCGACGGCGTCGCCGTCGCCGTTCGTGCACCCCGCCACGAGCAGTCCCGCGCCGCCGACGGCGAGGGCGCCCTTGCGCAAAAAGGTCCGGCGCGCCTCGTACTGTGCCGCGCTGCTCAACGCCTCACGGATCATGCGCTGCCTCATGGCCGTCCTCCGGTCGCCGCGGTCCCCATCCCGCACAGCGCGAGCACTGGGCCGGGCCACTGAACCACGAAGCGCCGACGGCGTCAAACTAACGCTCGTTCACCCCCGTCCGAGCGCTGTTCCGACCGGCTGGACGCGACCGCCACCCGGCTCCGTCGAGCGCACGGGCCGGCCGCGGGACCACCGCCCGGCCGGCCGGTCCAGGTCGAGCCGTCGCTCGAGGAAGCGGAAGAGGGCCGAGGCCGCGTAAACGGCGGCGAGATACATGCCGGCGGCGACGACGTAGAACTCGAACGGACGCTGCTCGAACTGGGCGAGCCGCGCGGTCTCGCGCATCAGCTCCGGGATGCCGATCACGCTGAGGATCGCGGAGTCCTTGATCGCGTCGACCAGGTGGTTGCCGGTGGCCGGGAGGCTGATGCGGAGGGCCTGCGGCGCCACGACCGCCCGGAACGCCTGACCCGGGGCGAGGCCCATCGCGAGCGCCGCCTCCTTCTGGCCCCCGTCGACCGCGTCGATGCCGGCCCGGAACACCTCGGCGAGGTAGGCGCTGTTGAGCAGCGCGAGCGTGAGGATCCCGGCGCTGAGGGTGCCGATGCGGATGCCGGTCGCGACGGCCAGGCCGAGCCACAGCCAGATGATGAGCACGTACAGGGCGGCGCCGCGGAAGAAGTTGACGTAGGCGAAGGCGAGCAGGCGCACCGGCCGCAGGCGCGACCGACGGCACAGGGCGAGGCCCGCCCCGGCGACGAGCGCGATCGCGAACCCGGCGAGCGCCACCACGATCGAGATGCGGAACGCGCGCAGCATGACGTCGAAGCTCGAGAACACGACGCCGAAGTCGAGGTTCATCCGGCGTTCCATGGCGATCGCTTCGCCACCGCCACCGCGGAGGTCACGAGGACGTCCGGTCACCACGGGCGAAGCGCTTCTCCACCAGTACCGCGAAGCCGGCCAGGCACAGCGTGACGGCGATGATCATCAGCCCCGACACGGTGTACATCTCGAAGGGAGCGAAGAACCGCTGCGACACGATCCGCGACAGGTAGAAGACGTCGGCCACGCCGATCACCGACACGAACGTCGACCCCTTGAGGAGTGCGACGAGCAGGTTCATCCCGGGCGGCACGGCGATGCGCAGTGCCTGCGGCAGCACCACGTCGCGGAACGCCTGCCCCGGCGTGAGGCCCATCGCGAACGCCGCCTCCCGCTGCCCGGGATCGACTGCCTGCAGCGCGCCGCGGTAGATCTCCGTGGCGTACCCCGAGCCGGTGAGCCCGAGCGCCAGCACGGCCGCGACGAAGGGGCTCAGGACGACGGGGCTGACCTGTGCAGCCCCGTAGTAGACGAGGAACAGGAACAGGAACAGCGGGATGCCGCGCATCAGCTCGGTGTAGGCGAGGGCCGGGCCGCGCAGCAGCGGCGATCGGGCCGTCCGCGCCACGGCGACGACGAGACCCAGGATCATCGCGAGGGCGAACCCGAGCGCGGTGATCTGCAGGAGGATCACGAGCCCGCTGACGAGGCCGCCGACGTTGTCAGCGACGAGGTCCCAGCGCAGGCGGTAGGAGAACACGGGCCGCTACAGAATCGCGCTCAGGAAGGCACGGGTCCGCTCGTTGCCCGGGTCGCGGAAGTGCTCGGGCGTGCCCTGCTCGACGATGGCGCCGTGGTCCATGAACACCACCCGGTCGGCGACCTCCATCGCGAACTGCATCTCGTGGGTGACGACGAGCATCGTCATCCCGTCCTGCGCCAGCTTGCGCATCTCGGCGAGGACGCCGCCGACGAGTTCCGGGTCGAGCGCGGACGTTGCCTCGTCGAACAGCATCAGCGTCGGTCCGAGCGCGAGCGCCCTGGCGATCGCGAGGCGCTGCTTCTGACCGCCCGACAGGCGGGCGGGGTGCTCGTCCGCCTTGTCGAGCAGGCCGATGCGCTCCAGCTGCGCGCGGGCGCGTTCGCGGGCCTCGGCCTTGCCGAGCCCGGACACCCGGGTGAGCCCGAGCATGACGTTCTCGCACGCCGTCAGGTGGGGGAAGACGTTGAAGTGCTGGAACACCATCCCGATGCGCGCGCGCAGGCGCGTGAGCTCCCGGACCTGCGGCCGGCCGGCGAACGGGTTCCAACTGCTGTGCCGTGGCGGTTCGATGCGCCGCCCCTCGAACCACACCTCGCCCTCGTCGACCGGTGTGAGGAAGTTCACGCAGCGCAGCAGCGTGCTCTTCCCGGAGCCGCTCGGGCCGATGACGCAGACCACCTCGCCGGGCGCGATGGACAGGGACACATCGTCGAGCACCTGGAGGTCGCCGAAGCGCTTGCGGATGCCGCGCAGCTCGAGCAGGAGCCCGCCCGGCCGGGGGTCACTCATTGGCGACGAGAGCCTCGGGGTGGGCGTTGAGCTTCCGCCCACCGGACTCGGTGCAGACGACGATGTCCTCGATCCGCACGCCGACGCGGCCCGGCCAGAAGACCGAGGGCTCGATCGTGAAGGTCATGCCCGGCTCCAGCGGGGTCTCGTCCTCCTCGGAGATGAAGGGCTTCTCGTGGACGTCGAGTCCGATGCAGTGGCCGGTCCTGTGCCGGAACCAGTCGCCGTACCCACCGTCGACGATCACCTGCCGCGTCGCGCGGTGGACCTCGGCGGCGGTCGCGCCGGGGCGAACCGCGGCGATCCCGGCGGCCTGCGCGGCGATCACGAGGTCGTACACCCGCTGGTACTCCTCGTCCGGCTCACCGACGTGGACGGTCCGCCCGAAGTCCGAGCAGTAGCCGTCGACGACGGCACCGAAGTCGAACGACACCCCGGTGCCCGGCACGACCGGCTGCCGCGACACGCGCACGGTCGCGTCCCGGTCGGTCTCGGGCCCCATCGACCACACGCCGGTGTCGAACGAGACCGTGCGAGATCCCTCCTCGCCCATCCGGTGGTTGACCTCCTCGACGAGGTCCATCTCGGTGACACCCTGGCGCACGCGGTCGCTCACGCCGGCCATGGCCGTGTCGGCGATCGCGCAGACCTTGCGCATGGCCTCGAGCTCCGCGGGCGACTTGACGCGCCGCAGCCGGTTCACCATCGCGCCGCCGTCGACGAGCTCGGGGCCGGCGAGCGCGTCGAGCAGGTGGATGACCGTCTCCCCCCACGTCCGGCTCCCGATCGCGACGCGTCCGGGCGAGGAGTACCGCCGCGCGACCCGTTCGAAGACCGCCCGCCCGTCGTCGGTCTCGTTGACGATCACGACCTCACCCGGGACCCCCTCGGGGAGGTCGAACTCCGCGGTCATCCGGGGGAGCACGAAGACCGGGTCCTGCCCGGGGGCCAGGAAGGCCCCGCCGACCCAGCCGTGCGTGTAGTTGATCTCCCCGAACGTGATCACCCGCCGCTGGAGCCCGGTCAGGTACTCGAGGTCGGCGGACGGCGGGATGAACGCCAGGCCGACGCCGCCCTCGGCCATCTGCTGCTCGAGACGGATCCGCCGGTCCCTGTGGTCGAACATCATGGGTCCTCCCTGCACGAGTGAACGCTCGTTCACACTATCCCACGTTGCTCGTCATGTGCGGGCCGAGACGGCCCTCGGCGATCTGCTCCGCGTAGTGGCACGCCACCTCCCGCCCCGCCGACGGGCTCCGAAGCGCCGGGACCTCGTCCCGGCAGCGCTGCGGCTGGACGTAGGGGCAGCGGGTGTGAAAGCGGCAGCCGGGGGGCGGCGCCGAGGGGTCGGGCACGTCGCCGGACAGGATGATGCGCGTGCGGGTGCGCTCCACCTCCGGGTCGGCGACGGGGACCGCCGAGAGCAGCGAGACGGTGTACGGGTGCAGCGGCCGCGCATAGAGCTCGTCGGCCGGCGCCACCTCCACCAGCTGGCCGAGGTACATGACGGCGACGCGGTCGGACACGTGGCGGACGACGGAGAGGTCGTGGGACACGAACAGGATTGTGAGCCCGAGGTCTCGCTGGAGGGTCATCAGCAGGTTGAGGATCTGCGCCTGGATCGAGACGTCGAGGGCGGACACCGGCTCGTCGGCGACGATCACGTCCGGATCGAGCGCCAGGGCGCGGGCGAGCCCGATCCGCTGCCGCTGGCCGCCGGAGAACTCGTGGGGGTAGCGTTCGCGGACGCCCTCGTCGAGGCCGACGCGGCGCAGGAGCTCGACGACGCGCCGGTCGAGGTCGGGTCCGCGAGCGAGCCCGTGGGCCTTGATCGGCTCGGCCAGGATCTTCCCGACGCTCTGGCGCGGGTTGAGGCTGGAGAACGGGTCCTGGAAGACCATCTGCAGCCGGCGTCGCTCCCGCCGGAGCGGGCCGGACCGCAGCGCGACGAGGTCGGTCCCGTCGAGCTCGATGCGGCCGGTCACCTTCCCGCCCGACCCGCCCCGGATCAGCTGGACGATGGCGCGGCCGAGGCTGCTCTTCCCGCAGCCGGATTCACCGACGAGCCCGAACGTCTCGCCCCGGTGCAGCGCGAACGAGACACCGTCGACCGCCACCAGCGTCCGGCGGCTGCGGCCTGGCGGCCCTGGCAGCGGGTACTCGACGCGGAGATCGGAGACCGCGAGCAGCGGGGTCACGCGGAGGCCCGCTCGTCGGGGACCGGCGCCGGGTTCCAGCAGGCCACGAGATGCGCGGCGGTCGCGCCGGGCAGCCGCTCGAGCGGCGGCATCTCGTCCCAGCACCGGTCGTCCAGGCGTGCCGGGCAGCGCGGGGCGAAGGGGCAGCCGCGCAGGCCGTCGGACGGGCGCGGCGGCAGTCCCTCGATCGAGGCGAGTATCGTCTTGCGGGGTCCGTCGAGGCGCGGGATGCTCTGCAGCAGTCCGCGGGTGTAGTGGTGGGACGGGGCCCGGAACAGCGCCGCGGTCGGCGCCCGCTCGACGACCTTGCCGGCGTACATCACGTTCGTCCGGTCGCACACGCCCGCGACGACACCGAGGTCGTGCGTGATGAGGAGGAGCGTCATGCCCCGCTCGTCGACGGTGCGCCGCAGCAGTTCGAGGATCTGCGCCTGGATGGTCACGTCGAGCGCGGTAGTCGGCTCGTCGGCGATGAGCAGCTTCGGCTCGCAGGCGATCGCGATGGCGATCATCACGCGCTGCCGCATGCCGCCCGACAGCTGGTGCGGGTAGCTGGCGAGCCGCTCCGACGGTCCGGGGATGCCGACGAAGTCGAGCAGCTCGACGGCGCGGCGGCGCGCGGCCCGGCGGTCGTGGCGCAGGTGCGCCCGGAGCGTCTCGACGATCTGGGCGCCGATGGGCATGACGGGGTTCAGGCTGGTCATCGGGTCCTGGAACACCATCGCGACCTCGGACCCGCGCCGCCGCCGCAGCTGCGCCTCTGGCATGCCGACGAGCTCGACGCCGTCGAGGCGGATCGATCCGCCGATGACCCGGGCGGCCGGCTCCGGCAGCAGGCCCATGATCGCGAGGGCCGTCACCGACTTCCCCGACCCCGACTCGCCGACCAGTCCGGTCGTGGACCCCACCTCGAGCGCGAGGTCCACGCCGTCGACCGCCCGGACGACGCCGCGCTGCGTGCGAAACTCGACCTCGAGGCCGGCGATCTCGAGCACCGCCTCAGCGCCTGAACTTGGGGTCGAGCGCCTCGCGCAGGCCGTCGCCGATGAGGTTGAACCCCAGGACGGCCAGGACGATCGCGATGCCCGGGAAGAGCGCCAGGTGCGGCGCCGAGGCCAGGAAGCGCGGGGTGTTGGCGAGCATCGACCCCCACTCGGGGACGCTCGGGTCCGGGTTCCCCAGTCCGAGGAAGCCGAGGCCGGCGACCTCGACGATCGCGGTCGCCATCGCGAGCGTCGCCGCCACGATCACCGGCGACAGGGCGTTCGGGAGCACGTGGACGAACAGGATCCGCGCGGGGCGGAGCCCGAGCGAGCGGGCCGCCGACACGTAGTCGCTCTCGCGGACGCTCAGCATGCTGCCGCGCAGCAGGCGGGCGAAGATCGGCACGTTCACGACGCCGACCGCGACCATCAGCTGGACGAGGCCGGGCCCGAGCGCCGCGACTAGGCCGATCGCGAACAGCAGGGCGGGGATGGCGAGCATGATGTCCACCAGGCGCATGACGACCGCGTCGGCCGCCCCGCCGACGTATCCGGCGAGCGCGCCGAGCACGAGCCCGATCCCGAGCCCGATCGCGACCGACACGACCGAAATCAGCAGCGAGGTCCTCGCGCCGTAGATCACCCGCGACAGCGCGTCGCGGCCGAGGTCGTCGAGGCCGAACAGGTGGCCGGCGGACGGTCCGGGGCAGCAGGCGCCCTCGAGCCGTTCCAGGTAGGTCCTCGACGACGGCGGCTCGGGGGCGATCAGGGGCGCGGCGATCGCGAGGAACGCGAAGCAGGCGATGACCGCGAGTCCCGCCATCGCCGAGCGGTCGCGGCGCAGCCGTCCCAGGGCGTCCTTCCACAGCCCGGTCGGCGGGGCGACGTCGGCCGGATCCCGACCACCGGTCGTTCCGACGGCGCCGATCTCGGCTTCCGGCAGGCTCACCGGTACCGCACCCGGGGGTCGATCAGCGCGTACGACAGGTCGACGAGCAGGTTCACGAGCAGGAACAGCACCGCCAGGAAGAGGATGCCTCCCTGGAGCACGGGGTAGTCGCGGAACCGGATGGCGTCGTAGATCCACGTCCCGATCCCGCCCCAGGCGAACACCGTCTCGGTGAGCACCGCACCGGACAGCAGCAGGCCGGTCTGCAGCCCGACGACCGTCGAGACCGGCAGGAGCGCGTTGCGGAGGATGTGACGGCGGTCGACGAGCCGCCGGGCGATGCCCTTGGCCCGAGCGGTGCGGACGTAGTCCTCGCTGATCACGTCGAGGACGGCGGCGCGCGTGATGCGGGCGATGATCGCGAGCGGGATGGTCCCGAGCGCGATCGCCGGTAGGAGCAGGTGCCGCAGCACGTCGGCGAAGGCCTCCCAGTCCCCCGCGAGCAGCGCGTCGACGGTGTAGAGGTTCGTCGGATGCGGCAGGGACAGCAGTGCGTCGAGCCGCCCGATGCTCGGCAGCCACCCCAGCCTGACGGCGAAGACGTACTTCAGCAGGAGGGCGAGGAAGAAGATCGGGATGCTGATGCCGATCAGCGATCCGACCAGGCTCGCCTGGTCCACCCACGTCTGCCGACGCTTCGCCGCCAGCACCCCCAGAGGGACGCCGGCGGCCACGGCGAACAACATCGCCGCAGCCGTAAGCTCCGCGGTCGCCGGGAAGCGCCGGGCGATCTCGGACAGGACCGGCTGGTGGGAGGTGATCGACTGGCCGAACTCCAGGCGGACGAGGGAGCCGACATACCGGCCGTACTGCTCGTACACCGGGCGGTCGAGCCCGTACTGGCGCTCGACCGCCTCGACCGCGGCGGGATCGGCGCGCTCGCCCAGGAGGCCCTGGGCGGGGCCGCCCGGCAGCGCGCGGACCCACAGGAACACGAGCAGCGACACCCCGAACAGGACCGGCACCGCGAGGGCGAACCGCCGGACGACGTACCAGGCCATCTGCGGGGCGCTGCCGGCTAGCGCGTCACGGTCACGGTCGAGAAGTCCTCGAGCGTGACGGGGCTCGGAACGAACCCCTCCACGTTGGTGCGGAACGCGAGCGCCGGGCGGGAATGTGCGAACGGGATCGCCGGCAGCTCCTCCATGAGCAGGCGGTTCGCCTGCTGGTAGAGCTCGATACGGGCGTCCTGGTCGTCCTCGAGAAGTCCCTCCTGCAGGAGGCCGAAGACCTCCTCGTTGCTCCAGTTGAACATCTCCCGCTCCTCGCGGAAGAACGTCCCCAGGAAGGTGTCGGGGTCGCCGAAGTCGCCGGTCTGGCCCATGAAGTACAGCTGCGCCTGCCCACCGAGGGTCGCGTCGAGGTAGTCGGGCGTCCAGGGCGCGCTGCGCGGCGTGACCGAGAAGCCCGACTGCTCGAGGTCGGAGGTGAAGGACTCGAACGTGCGCTGCGGGTCAGGCAGGTACGGCCGGGTGACGTCCGTCGGGTACCAGAACTCGATCTCGACCGGCAGGTCGTAGCCGGCGTCGGTGAGGATCTGCTGGGCGCGCTCCGGGTCGAAGTCGTAGGTCGGCACGTCGTCGGCGTAGCCGAACACCGACGGCGGCATGAGCTCCTTCGCGAGCTCGCCGCGGCCGGTGTACAGGTTGTCGATGACCGCCTGCCGGTTGATCCCGTGGATGAGCGCCTGACGGACCGCGAGGTCCTCCATCGGCGGGAACGCCTGGTTGATCCCCAGGAAGCCGATGTTGAAGGCCGGGCGATCGAGGATCACCAGGTCCGGATCCTCCTCGATGGTCGGCACGTCCTGCGGGTCCACCAGGTCGTAGCCGTCGATCTCGCCGGACTGCAGTGCCTGGAGCCGGGCGGCGTTGTCCGCGATCGGGCGGAAGATCACCTGGTCGAGGATCGCCGGCTCTCCCCAGTAGTCGGGGTTGCGCTCGATCACGAGCCGGTCGTTGCGGGTCCACTCCACGAAGCGGAACGGGCCGGTCCCGGTCGGGTGCTCGTAGGCGTAGGAGCCCTCGTACACCGGGTTGCCTTCGCCGTCGAGGCTGACGGCGTCGGCCTCGTACTCGGTCAGGGCGGCCGGGCTGGAGAACGAGAAGGTCGGCAGCGCCAGGCCCGCGATGAAGGCCGAGGACGGGCGCGTGAGCGAGAGCGTCACCGTGGCGTCGTCCACCGCCTCGCAGCCCGCGTAGAGCGACTCCTCCGGAGCGCCGGAGTCGGGGTCGGTCTCTGCGAAGCCGCCGAAGATGACCTGCCAGTAGTACGACGCCGCCGGCAGCTGCAGCGGCCCGGTGAAGTTGTACCAGCGGTCGAAGTTGAAGCAGACCGCCTCGGCGTTGAACGGCTCGCCGTCGTGGAAGGTCACGCCCTCCTGCAGCTCGAAGGTCCACTCCAGGCCGTCGCCGCTGGCCTCCCAGGAGGTGGCGAGCTTGCCGACCGGTTCCGTCCCGCCCGGTTCGAGGGTGATGAGCCCCTCGTAAAGCTGCTCGCTGACCCGCAGCGACTCGCCGTCGGAGGCCAGCGGCGGGTCGAGGGTCTTCGGGTCGGCGGAGGCGCCGAAGACGAGCGTGCCGCCTTCCGCGGCGGTCTCGCCGACGTCGGCGCCGCCGGTGTCGGGCGCCGCATCCGTCGCGGTGGCCGCCTCGGTCGCCGACGGCTCCGGTGCCCCGGTCGCGTCGCCGCCGACCTCGTCGCCCTCCCCTCCGCACGCGGCCAGCAGCAGCACGCCCACTCCGAGCCCGGCGAACGCCCGGGCGGTCCTGCTCATCGTTCCCATCACGATCACTCCTCTAGCCGACGGAAGCACACACAAACGAACGCTTGCTCGGAGATCTGCGCCGTACTCTCCCGCCGGAGCGGGGGACGGTCAAGGGCGCCGCGGCGCTCAGCCGGTGGCAAGCCAGCCCCCGTCCACCGGCACGAAGCTGCCGGTCATGTAGGAGGACCGTCCGCCCGCGAGGAACGCGATGACCTCCGCGATCTCGTCCGGCCGCGCCGCCCGGCGCAGGGGGACGTGCGACAGCAGCCGCTCGCGGCGCTCCGGGTCGGCGAGGCTGGCCGCCGACATCGGCGTGTCCGTCACCCCCGGACCCACGATGTTCACGCCGATGTCGTGCGCCGCCCAGTCGACGGCGAGCGCGCGCCCGAGCATCAGCACGCCGCCCTTCGACGCCGCGTAGGCCGCCTGGCCGGGCAGGGCGATCGTCGAGTTGATCGACCCGATGAGGACGATGCGTCCCCCGCGGCCCTGCGCGATCATCACCCTGGCGGCGGCGCGGGCCGACAGGAAGCTTCCGGTCAGGTTCACGCCCACGACGCGCTCGAAGGAGGCCAGCGCGAGCGCGTCGCCCTGCCCCTGTTCCTCGATGCCGGCGCACGCGACCAGGACGTCCACCGAGCCGAAGCGCTCGAGCGCCGTCGCCGCCATGCGCTCGCAGGCGGACTCGTCGCGCACGTCTACCTCGACGGCCGCCGCCACGGGCAGGGCGGCGGCCACGCGCTCGGCGGCGGCCAGGTCGAGGTCGGCGCAGACGACGCTCATCCGCTCGCGCGCCAGGACCGCGGCCGTGGCGGCCCCGATGCCCGACCCGGCGCCTGTGACGACCGCGGTGGTCATGTGAGCCACCCGCCGTCGGCCACCGCGGGAGTCATGTGAGCCACCCGCCGTCGACGACCAGGACGTGTCCGGTCACGTACGAGGCCGACGGCGACGACAGGTACGCGACCGCCTCGGCGATCTCGCCGGGCTCGGCCAGCCTCCCGAGCGGGATGCGCCTGGCCGTGAGCCGCTCGAGCGCGCCGGGGTCCGTCGCCAGCGACCGCGTCAGCGCGGTGTCCACCGTCCCGGGGGCCACGGCGTTCACGCGCACGCCGGTGGGCGCGAGCTCGCGTGCGGCGGCGGTCGTCAGCATCCGCACCGCCCCCTTCGACGTGTCGTAGGGCACCATCGGCGTCGTGGACGCGGTGAACCCGGACGTCGAGGCCAGGTTCACGACGGAGCCCGCGCCGCGCGGGACCATCGCCGCAGCCGCTGCCTGCAGCGTGAAGAAGACGGCGCGCAGGTTCACGGCCATGAGCGCGTCGAAGCGCTCGGGCGTCACGTCGAGCAGCGGGGCCGACCAGCCGATCCCGGCGTTGTTCACGACCGTGCCGAGCGGGTCCTCGGCGTCCGCCTCGGCCACCGCGGCGCGGACCGCCTCGACGTCGGTCACGTCCAGGCCCCGGGCCCTCACGTCGAGGCTCTGCGCTCGCAGGCCCTCGGCCGCCTGCAGCGCCGCGGCCTCGTCGACGTCGGTCAGGACGACGCGGTCGCCCCGGCGCGCGAGCGCCACGACGATCGCATGACCGATCCCCCTGGCGCCTCCGGTGACGAGGGCGCCGGGCGGGACGGCGGAGCGGTCGGTCATGACCGTGCTGCTGCGGGAGGCCGTCTACTGCGGGAGGCCGTCGGTCGGTCCGATGATCTCGGTGTAGAGGCGGTCGAGGGTGCCGTTCGCCGTGTAGTAGTCGAGCCAGTTGTCGACGTACCCCAGCCACAGGAAGTCGCCGCGCGGCACGGCCAGGCGCCCGTACTCCTGGGAGAACGGCTGGTCGGGGTTGAGGACCTCCGTCGAGGGGTTCTCCTCGACGAACGGCAGCGCGAGGTACTCCTCCACCACGATCGCGTCGGCGCTGCCGGAGGCGACCTCCAGGAACGCCGGCTGCTGCTCGAGCTCGACGAGCTCGGCGTCGGGGAACTGCTCGGTGACCAGGCTCGCAGCGGTCGACCCGATCAGCGCCGTCATGCGCGTGTCCGGGCTGTTCAGGTCCTCGAGCGAGGTGATGCCCGCCTCGGAGTTGACGACCACCACCTGGCGGTACGGCACGTACGGACGGGTGAACGACACCTGCTCCGCCCGCGGCGGCCGGTTCACGAGCCCGACGGAGACGACGTCGAAGTCGTTGGCGATCAGCCCCGGGATGAGCGCGTCGAACTCGAGGTCGCGGATGTCGAGCTCGACCTCGAGGTCGTCGGCGAGCATCTGCATCAGCTCGACGTCGTAGCCCGCCGGCTCGCCGTCCTCGTCGAGGTACATCTGCGGTTCGAACTGGAGCGTCATCCCGACGATCAGGCTGCCCCGCTCCTTGATCGCCGCGACGCGGTCCTCGCCGGCGGTCGGCGCCTGCGCGACCGCGGCGCCCGTCTCGCCGGCGCCCTCCGCGGTGCCGCTCGTGACGGGGTCGTCGTCCTGGGCGCCGGTGCAGCCCGCGAGCAGGAGCGCGGAGATGCCGAGCATCCCGAGCAGCCAGCGTGTTCTGGTCCCCATGGCGTCACTTCCCTTTCTGGCGGGCCTGTCGGGCCCGGATCGGCCGAACTGTTCTCCTGGATCGGTCACGGCGCGATGCTGGAGCCGCCGCCGACGGCCTCCTGGAGCGTCCGCAGCCGCTGGTAGCGGTTCCTGGCGAAGGGCGAGTAGCGCCGCGTCGCCTGGCTCAGGACGTCGGAGATCGCGAACCGGCGCTCGAGGTACTTCACGAGGTAGTAGATGGCCGTCGTCAGCACGAGGTAGATGCCGACCGTGGCGAGGTAGGTCTCGAAGTAGCGGAACGTCCTGTTGGCGAGCAGGTTGGTCGTCCGCAGCAGCTCGTTGACGCCGAGGATGTAGACCAGCGACGAATCCTTCACCATCCCGATGAGCATGTTGCCCGTGGGCGGGATCGAGATCCGCACCGCCTGGGGCATCACGATCGTGAAGAAGGTGCGGGCCCTGCCCATCCCGACGGACAGCGCCGCCTCCCGCTGCCCTCCAGGGACGGCCTGGATGCCCGCGCGGAAGATCTCGCCGAGCCAGGCCGAGTACTGCACGGTGAAGGCGAAGATGCCGGCGCGCAGGGCGGTGAAGAAGGTCAACCCGAACGCGATCCGGACCCCGTAGTAGACGAACAGGATGAAGACCAGCAGCGGGATCGCGCGGAACAGGTTGATGTAGGCGGCGGCGACCGCCCCGACGAGGCGGTTGCGGGACAGCCGCATCAGCGCGATCACGACGCCGAGCAGGGTGGCGAGCACGAACGAGGTGACCGCTATGAACAGTGTCAGACGCACCCCGGCCCAGTACAGGTCGAGGTTGTTCGTCACGACCGAGAAGTCGAACGAGAAGCCCCTCGCCTGCTGCGCCAGCATCGCTAGAGCACCGCCCTGATGAAGGACCGGGTGCGTTCCTCCCGGCAGTCGGTGTAGATCTCGCGCCCGCCCTGCTCGACGATGACGCCGGCGTCCATGAAGACGTTCTGGTCACCGATCTCGCGCCCGAACCCCATCTCGTGCGTGACCACGACCATGGTCATGCCGGTCTCGGCCAGCGAGCGCATGACCGCGAGGACCTCGCCGACGAGCTCGGGGTCCAGCGCCGACGTCGGCTCGTCGAAGAGCATCACCTTCGGGTCCATCACCAGCGAGCGGGCGATGGCGACCCGCTGCTGCTGCCCGCCGGAGAGCATCGCGGGGTAGCTGCCGATCTTGGAGAGCAGGCCGACGCGGTCGAGCTGACGGGCGGCGCGCAGCTCCGCCTCGCCGCGCTTCATGCCCTTGACGCGCCGCAGCGCGATGGTGACGTTGTCGAGAACCGACAGGTGCGGGAAGAGGTTGAACTGCTGGAAGACCATCCCGACCTGCTTGCGCAGTTCCCGGCGGTCGCCGCGGCGCTGCTTCGGCTCCCCCGGGACGCCGGGGCCGTACTCCCGACCCTCGACCACCACGGACCCCGACTGCGGCTCCTCGAGCAGGTTGATCGTCCGGAGCAGCGTCGACTTCCCGGAGCCGGAGGGGCCGAAGACCACGACGTGCTCGCCGCGGCGCACGCACAGGCCGACGCCCTGCAGAACGTGGTTCGAGCCGAAGTACTTCTGGATCGACCGCAGCCGGACGGCCTCGACGACCCCCGCGCCAGAGGTGGACGGTTCGTGCCGGGAACCCATGTCGGTCATCCCGCGCTCAGCCTCCACCGCCAAGGCCGGCTCCTCCCCCGGTGGTCTCGTACCAGGACACGATCCGCTCGACGCCGTCGGCCAGGATCTCCTTGCTGCTCGCGAGCGACAGGCGGGCATGGTCGGCGGCCACGCGGCCGAACGCCGTCCCGGGGGCCAGCGACACGCCGTGCTCCACCAGGTCAAGGGCTGCCGCGCGGCCGTCGGTGCCCGGTGCGAACGGGACCATCAGGTAGAAGGCGCCCTTCGGCTCCGCGACCGCGATCCCCGCGTCCAGGAACCGTCCGACCACGAGGTCGCGCCTGGACCGGTAGGCGGCGCGCATCTCGTCCACGCACTCCTGCGGGCCGGTCAGCGCCGCGACGGCGCCGGTCTGGCTGACCGCCGAGACGCACGAGATCAGCGGCTCCTGCAGCTTCGCGAGCGTCCCGCTGAGCCACCGGGGCGCCGTGAGGTAGCCGATGCGCCAGCCCGTCATGGCATAGGTCTTGGAGCAGCTGTAGACGCCGACGACCACCTCGGGATCGATCGCCGCCGCGTTGGGCGGGGCGCCCTCGAAGATCAGCTCGTCGTAGACCTCGTCCGAGATCATCACCAGTCCACGGCGGCCAGACAGCTCGACGAGGGACTGGATGACGTCGGGTGGGAACACCGCACCCGTCGGGTTCGAGGGGGAGTTCACGACCAGGGCGACGGTCCGGTCGGTGACAAGGCCGGCGACCTCATCGACGTCCGGCAGGAAGCCGGTCCCGCTGTGGAGGGGGTAGGGCACAGGGATCCCGCCGTAGAGCCGCACGAGCATCTCGTAGTTGGGCCACGCCGGATCCGGGATGAGGACCTCGTCACCCGTGTCGACGAGGGCGGCGAGCGTGACCGCACACCCCTGGACGGCGCCCTGGCAGATGACGACGTCCTCGATCGGGACGTCGATGCCGTTGACCTTGGACAGCTTGACCGCCGCGGCCTCGCGGACGGCGATGGTGCCGGCGCTCTGCGTGTAGCGGGCCCCGGCGAGCGCCGCCGCGTGGCCGGCCTCGATGATGTGGGTGGGCGTCGTGAAGTCCGGCTCGCCGATCTCAAGTCGCCGGACGTCCCCACCGCGTTCGATGACGAGGTTGACGATCTCCCGGATGCCGGAGTGCGCGACGCCCTCCGCGCGGGAACTGATCGCCGGCATGGTCTCCCTCCGTCCCATCGCGGGTCGAGCGCTGCGGGCCGCTGCCGCTCCGACGAACGAGCGACCGTTCGTCCGACCTGCGACCAGCGTAGGAGGGAGGCGGACGCGCGTCAAGGGGACTACGTGTGAACGCGATGTCCCAGCTGCAGGCGGGCTTGGTCGAACGAGCTGCACCTGCGCGGCTGCTATTTAACCTACCGGTTGACAACAGTGGGCCCTGCGTCGTACGTTGTGCACAACCGAATGGTTGAACACATGGAGGCAGGCTGTGGCGGCTGATCCGCTCTCCCGGGTGTTCTCGGCCCTGGCCGATCCCACCCGGCGCGACATGGTGGCGCGGCTCGCCGTCGCAGACGCCACCGTCAACGAGCTCGCCGAGCCCTACGACGTGACCGTCCAGGCCGTCTCCAAGCACCTCAAGGTGCTCCAGGACGCCGGTCTGGTGAGCCGCACCCGGGAGGCCCAGCGCCGTCCGGTGCACCTCGAAGCAGAGGTCTTCGACCTGATGACCAGGTGGATCGAGCGCTACCGACGCCAGGCCGAGGAGCGCTACCGCCGCCTCGACGACCTCCTCCGGTCGATGCCGGACGGCACCGAACCCACCCCGCCACCCCAGACAGGAGCACCGACATGACCAGCACCAGCACCCACGAGACCGAGATCACCGCCGACCCCGACGTCCCCCTCGTCCGGATCACCCGGGAGTTCGACGCCCCGCCGGCGAAGGTCTTCCGTGCCCACACCGACCCCGAGCTCCTCGTCCAATGGCTGGGGCCGCGTAGCACCGAGATGCGGATCGACCACTACGACTGCCGCACCGGCGGGTCGTACCGCTACCTGCACTCAAGCGACGGCAACGAGTTCGGCTTCCGCGGCTGCTTCCACGAGGTGCGCCCCTCGGAGCTCATCGTCCAGACCTTCACCTTCGAGGGTTTCCCCGACGGCGTCGCCCTCGAGCGCCTCGTCCTCACCGACCTCGGCGACGGCCGGACCCGGCTCACGGCAACCTCACTGGTCGACTCGTTCGAGGCACGCGACGCCTTCCTCGCCAGCGGCATGGAGGTCGGCGTCCGCGAGGGCTACGAGCGCCTTGACGAGCTGCTCGCCGGCTGACGCTCGGCGTCAGCGCCAAAGCGGCAACTGGCCGGCGGAGCGGCGCCGGCGGCCCGACATCACACCTCCGGCGACGTTGCAGCCGCGCTCGTCGGCGACCCGGTAGACGGTCAGCTGCCGGCTGGCGAACTCCCCCAGCCACGCCTTGGCGCCGGCGACCCGCCAGCCGGTCTCGCCCGCGGCGACCGTGGGGGGACCCGCGGGATCGCGTCGATCAGCGCGTCATAGGTCGCCTGGCAGCGCCGGCCGGCGCGCGCGACCGCCTGCGTCACCCCGCCGGGGCTGATCTGCACGCCGAGCTGGCCGAACAGCGCAGCGACCCGCCCGGCGGAGGCGCCCAGCTGCTTGACCAGCAGCACCATCAACGCGACCGCCCGCGGACCCAGCTGCGAGCCGGCGGCGCCCAACGCGTCAGAGGTCTGCTCGGCGTGACGCGGCTGCACCCTGGCGTCACAGCCGCGGCACCGCCCGGATGGTGATGTCGTGGCGGGTCGTGCGGGCCACGGGCGGCAGGTCGGTGTGGAACTGCTCGGCGACCCCGACCTCCTCCACGTCGCCGCCGCCGCAGCACGGACAGGCGTCGGGCAGTCCGACCTTGACGACCCGGTCGACGTGGTCGGGCTGCGGCCGGTGCGCCTTCGCGCCGTAGGCGGCGCCCGGCTTGCGGCCCGCCCGCTTGTGCGCCCGCTTCGGCTCGGCCTCGCCGCTCCCGCCGGGACGGCGGCTAAACGGCGCCGCCTGCCGCCTCGCCGCCCGCGCCAGCGCCTCGTTGCGCTCCCGCAACCGGTCGTTGTCCGCCCGCAACCGCTTATCCTCGGCGACCGCACGGCGTGGTGCTCCGCCGAGACCGTGACCTGCCGCGCGAACAGCGACAGCAGCGCCTGCGCCCGAGAGTCGAGGGGTTTTGGGTGCCCGCCGGCGAGGCTTTGCGCGCGCTGTCACCTACCGCCATAACACACGGACGTCGACCTCGCGGATATCAGACGCACCCGACGCCTGATAAAACACTCGCCATGCTTCATCGCTCCCTTGATTCTCTCCATACACCTCGCCGTTGGTGCAGTCATAGTTGAGGCGCATCCCAGCAAGCGTCGTCGTCGCGCCACCAATGAGGACGCATTGTTCTTCGTTCGCCAGTTCGAGTGCCCACGGCAGGTCCGTATCCCCACCCTGATTACTAAACTCAGAGGGTAGCGATTCGGTGAGGTATAAGAGCACAACTGACGACCACGGAGTCGGCTGGCAGGCGACTGCTTCTGCTGCGGAGGAGAACTCACTGAAGCACGGGTCCAGGATCTGGCTATTTTCCGTACTGCACCGCCACGCATCCTCCCTACCGTTGAGGGTCACTGACCCCCCGAAACAACTGCCCACTTCTTCAGATTCGACGGCAATATCGCCACGGATTGCGCCACCCTGCCATGGTTGCAGCAGCTTGCGCGCCGTGCGAAAGGTTGTAGGCACAGTCGTCGGCGTTCCCGCTTGGCCCGCCGGTGTCACCGGTTCCACCGGCAGCGGGCCGGGGTCCGGTTCCGAAGCGGTGGTGGCAGGCGGTGGTGGCAGGCGGCGGCCGGGGTCCGGCCCGGAAGAATTGGTCGCGGGCGGCGCCGTCGGTTCAACAGTGTCCCCGACGCCGCCGGCCTCGGCGGCGGTCTGCCCGCTGCCGCGGCTGTAGAGCATGAACCCCGTCCCCATGAGCGCGAAGAGCAGGAAGCCGGCGATCGCGGCGAGCATCACGGGAGAGTGGTCCGCTGGCCGCTCCTGCGGCTTCGCTGCCCCGGGTCGCGCCGACGCTGAGTGTCGAAGTGCTGGTCGGTGTAGCCGCGCACGATCGGCGCGGCGGCGCCCAGCCCCACCTTGCTGACGACCGCTAGGGAACGATGCGGGAGCCCCATGCCAGAAGCCGAGCCATCGCGCGGCCTGGCACGAGATCCGGACGAAGGTCTTCCAACGACTCCTGGCCCGCTGTTCGGGCTCGAGTGGGGATGCTCCGGCGACGGTCTCGTTCGGGTCGATCGCCTCGGCCGCCAGCCCGGGGACGGACGTGGCCGGAACCCGGAGAGTGCGCTGAGCTCCCTGCAACTCGCGGACGAACCGCGCAAGGTCGGGCTGCCGCCGCGCCGGGTCCTTCGACATGGCGCGCTCGATCACCGCCCACACGGCGTCCGGAACGCCCGGGCAGCGCAGCGACGACGCCGGCTCGGTGACGATCCGCACCATCAGCGGCGCCATCGACTCGTCGGTGTCTCGCAGGAACGGCGGACGACCCGACAGCGCGGTGACGATCGTCGCGGCCAGGGAGTACAGGTCCGAGGACGGGCTCGGTGGCCGTCCTTCCAAGACCTCGGGCGCGGCGTACAGAATCGTCGCGGTGATGTCCCCGCTGACCGTCGGCGCCGCCCCCACCACCCGCGCGATGCCGAAGTCGCCGAGCTGGGGCT
>JACCXR010000251.1 GCA_013696915.1 Euzebyaceae bacterium | reverse complement strand
CTGCACGTGCTGGTCCAGCAGCTCCTCGCGCTGCTGCGGCAGGAGGGCACGCTGGGCCGGCACACGTGGACGGCGTGGTTGGGGGAGCGGCTCGTGCTCGGTGAGGAGGTGGAGCGCCGGGTCGACGAGGTCGTCGGCCACCTGGTCGCGACCGGCGTCCTCGACCTCGACGGGGGGATGCTGCAGATCGGCCCCGAGGCGGAGCGGCGCTACGGCAAGCGCAACTACCTCGACCTGACCGCGGTCTTCGCCGACCCGCCGACCCTCGCCGTCGTGCACGGTCGCACCGTGCTGGGCCAGATCCACATCCGCAGCCTCCTACGCCGTGCCCACGACGAGCCGGCGGTCGTCCTCATCGCCGGCCGTGACTGGGACATCGAGCACGTCGACTGGCGCCGTCGCGTCGTGGAGGTGGTGCCGGCGAAGCACCAGCGCGGCAGGCCGCAGTGGCTCGGCACGGGCCCCGGTCAGTCGGTGGCGCTGGCGCAGGCGACCCGCAAGGCGCTCGCCGGGGTCGACCCGGCGGGGGTCACCCTCAGCAGGCGCGCGGTCGCGGGCGTCGCCGGGTTGCGGGAGGAGTTCCGATGGCTGCGCGCGGCGCCGAGCACCGATGTCGTCCGCGACCCGGACGGCGCGACGTGGTGGTGGACCTTCGGGGGCACCGCGGCCAACGTCGAGCTGGCCTCCATGCTCGGCCCCTTGGCGCCCACCACACCCGCCAGCGGCCTGGCGGTCCGATTGGCCGACGACACCCGCCACGCCGAGGTGGTTGGCCGGCTGCGCGGCGCGCTCGACGAGCCGTCACCGGGGCTGCCCGCCGACCTGGCCGAGGCGTACAAGTTCGCCGACGTCCTGCCCGAGGATGCTGCCACCGCCATGCTCGATGCGCGTGACCGCGATCCCGACGCGGTCGCAGCGATCACCCTGCGGACCGTGCGAAGCATCCGGCTCGACGACCGGGGCCCCCGCCCCTGATCGCGATCGCGACCACACCCGCTCCCCCATCTGTATGCGCGCGCAGGCCGCCGTCTACGATCGAGCGGTGATCGCGGCAGCGGCCCGGGTGGCGCGGGAGACGGCCCCGCACCGGGCGCCGGCTGTCCGCCGAAGCCGTGTCCTGTGCCCGTACCGGCTGCTGTTCGACCGTTCCTGTCCGGTGTGCGGGACGAGCAGGTCGGTGATGGCGCTGGCGCACGGCGACTGGCGCGGCGCTCGGGCCGAACATCCCCTGGGGCCGCTGACGGCGGTGTGCGCGGCCTACGTCCTGGGTCGTCCGCGGGACGCGGCCAAGGTGCTGGTGCCGTGGACGACCCTGCTCGTCGCCGTCTGGCTGTTCCGGCTGCACAGAGGAGACATCCGATGACAGACCACGACGGTGTGCCCGACCCCGAGCCGGTCGTGCAGGGGCACCCTCCCGCGCTTGCGGGCCCGGGCCCCTCTGCGGAGCAGTTCGTAGTCGTCATCGGGGACATCGGGGTGACCCCCCACTGGGTCGTCACACCGAACGGGCACGCGCCGCTGCGGTCGGTGCAGTGGGTCGTGCGCGACTCGAGCCGGACGGAGGAGAGCATCCCCGCCTACGCCATCGTCCTGGCGATCGTCTTCGTCATGGCGTGCCTGCTCGGCCTGCTGTTCCTGCTGATCAAGGAGCGCCGGACCGTGGGATACGTCGAGGTGACCGTCCAGGCCGAGGGCCTGTACCACGTCACGCAGATCCCCGCGACCGGACCGCAGACCCTCCCATGGGTGCACAGCCAGGTGAACCACGCCCGGTCGTGGGCGGCGCGGGCGGGATGAGCGCCGCCCGCGGGAGGGCCGGCGCTCGGCACCCCCGGGGCGGTCCCTGTCGGCGGGCTCAGGCGGCGGCTGCCTGGGCGAGCATCTCGTCGCAGACGGCCACGGTGCCGCCCAGGGCGACGACGCGCTGCGGGTCGAGCCGGCGGATCTCGTCGGCGACGACCGTCGGCAGAGTGCCGCACGCCGGCACGAGCAGGATCGGGCCGTCGCTCAGCGAGCCGCCGGCGAGGGCGTCGGCGAAGTCGTCCGCCCGCGCGAGGTAGACGACGTCCGCACCGTTCGGGTAGGCGGCGCGGGTGATCGCCACGGCGGTGGCGAA
>JACCXR010000232.1 GCA_013696915.1 Euzebyaceae bacterium | reverse complement strand
TCGATCTCCTCCTGCTTGCGGCGGGCCAGGACGTTCGGGCCGCGCCGCTGCCCTCGTCGGCGTGGCCGCGGTTCGAACTCGACATCGCGGACCCACAGCGACACGGAGCTCTTCGCGACGCCAAGCTCCGCGGCGATCTCCATCAGGGTCCTGCCCTCGGCGCGCAGGTCGCGGGCCAGGTTCTGCTCGACGATCTTGCCCCGGTATCCCATGGGAGGACGGTCTCACGAGGGTGCGACAGCGGGGACGCGATGGGGAGCGGAATGTCCACAGGGGCCGCCGGATGGGCTCGGCGGATGTCCTGTGCGGGAACGGCCCGCTCCCCGTGGCAGCCATTGCAGGCCCTTGACACCCTGTGAAGACGCCGGCCCGGCGTCTACAGTCGCGGCCCGGGGCCGTAGCTCAGTGGTCAGAGCAGGGGACTCATAATCTCTTGGTCGTCGGTTCGATCCCGACCGGCCCCACCGATCCGACAAGGGCGCGAAGCGTCTCTCGCCTTCGATCGCTTCGCAGGGCGGTGCGCCGGCCGCGCAGTTCGGCGATCTCGCCGCCAAGGGTGCGGGGTGTCCCGCGGTTCACAGCGTCCACTGTAGGCTGGACCCTGCCCCGCTGTATACCGTATTTGGAAGCTCGCAAGGTCTCGTAAGCTCTGGGGCTCAGCGCGCCGACGCAGGCGACATTCGCTCCAGGAGCGCGACCATCCCAGCCTCCCAGTGCGCCTCAAGTCGGGCCGCCGCCATGGTCATGTCACCTGCCGCCAGCAGCCTCCAGGACCTCGCCGTGCTGGGCAGCGGAGTGGGCTATCGGCAGGACATCACGCATGTACACCACCCAGTAACGTTGCGTGATGCGCTTGAGCTTGGAGATCAGCTCGAGCAGGCGGCGGTTGGGACAGGCGCAGAGCAGTGACGCGTGCCACGCGTTGTCCAGGTCACGGGCGACTCGGGCCGTGTCCGCAGCCTCGAAGCGCCGCAGCAGGTCGCGCAGCTGCGGCAACGCCCGCAGCACCGCGTCGCTGCTGAGCCGCAGCGCCAAACCCTCCAGCGTCCACATCACGGGGTAGACCTCGAGGCCCTCTGCGCTGGTCAGCGGGGAGACGGTGAAACCCTTGGCAGGCTCGGAGCGGATCAGCCCGTCTCGCTCCAGCCGCAGGGCCTTGCGCAGCGGCGTGCGACTCACGCCCAGCTCGAGGGACAGCGTGGACTCGTTGATGTGCTCGCCGGCCCGCAGCTCGCCTCGCAGGAGGCGATCCCGGAGACGATCTCCTACGTCCTGCGGCAGCGACCGGCGCGGGATCACCGCGGTCTCATTGGCGGCACCCGTACCGCGGCGTTCATCGCAGTCCTCTCCTGGCCCCTGGAACGGCCAAGGCACAGTAGAACGTAGCGGCGGGGATCTTACGGTCGCATGACGATGCAACGGACTGCAACGGCCAAGCGACGGGTGCGTCAGACGCGGTAGTCCCGGGCGTCGCTGCGCTTGAGGTCCAGACCCATACCTGGTCGGGTCAGGTCCGGCGTGAGCGCGCCCCCGGTCGGCTCCAGGACGCCGTCGAAGAGCAGACGGTCGACGCGAGCGTGGTCGCTGAAGTACTCGAGATGCCGCAGGTTGGGCACGGCGCAGGCGGGGTGGGCGTGCAGGGACTGTGCGGTGTGCCCGGAGACCTGCAGCCCGTGGGCGGCGGCGACTGCGGCGGCCCGCAGCCACTCGGTGACGCCGGCGCAGCGCGACACGTCGGCCTGCAGCACGTCGACCGCGCCTGCGCCGCACATGCGCCCGAAGTACGCCAGGTCGTAGCCGTACTCCCCGGCGGCCACGTCCACGGCGGTGGCCTCACGCACGTGGCGCAGGCCGACCAGGTCGTCGGAGGACACGGGCTCCTCGAACCAGGTCACGCCCTGCTCGGCCAGGTGCCGTGCCGTGCGCAGCGCTGCCGTGGCGGTGTAGGCGCCGTTGGCGTCGACGTAGAGCTCCGCGTCGTCGCCGATCGCCGAGCGCACCGCGGCGACCCGCTCCAGGTCGACCCGGGCGCGCGCCCCCCAGTCGAGCCCGATCTTCATCTTGACCCGCGGGATGCCGTCGCCGTGCACCCACCCGCCAAGCTGCCGGGTGAGCTCGGCCAGCGGCATGGACGTGAACCCGCCGCTGCCGTACACCGGGACCGAGGGGCGGACCATGCCCAGCAGCCGGGCAAGGGGAAGCTGCAGCAGTCGGGCCTTGAGGTCCCACAGGGCGGTGTCGACCGCGGCGACGGCCATGGAGACCACGCCGGGGCGGCCCAGGTTGCGGATGGCGCCGACCATCGCCTGCCACGTCCCCGGCGTGTCCATCGGGTCGGTGCCGACCACCACCGACTCGAGCACGTCGTGGATCAGCGTGGCGCAGGCCGGCGTGGCGTAGGAGAACCCGAGGCCGGTCACGGTGCCGCTGACCGCCTCCACGACGACCACGGTGGTGCGGTCCCAGGCCAGCGTGCCGTCGGACTCCGGCTCCCGAGTCGGGACGGTGTAGACGCTCACGTCGAGGCGCTGGACCGTCATGGGCGTGCCGTCCTCTCAAGATCAGGCCGCCAGCCGGTCGGCGGCCCGAGCGGCCAGGGCCATGATGGTCAGGGCAGGGTTGGCGCTGCCCTGCGTGGGCATGACGCTGCCGTCGGTGATGAGCAGGTTGGGCACCGCGAAGGTGCGCAGGTCGCGGTCCACCACGCCGTCGCGCTCGTCGGCGGCCATCCGGCAGCCGCCCACCAGGTGCGCGTAGCGCTTGATGGTGACGGTGTGGGCAGCGCCGGCCGCCTGCAGGATCTCCTCCATGGTCCGCTGGCCCGCCGCCATCAGGCGCCGGTCGTTCTCGCACTGCGTGTAGCTGAAGTGGGCGACCGGAAGGCCATGGCGGTCGGTCTCGTCGGAGATGGTGACGCGGTTGTCCGGGAGCGGCAGGAACTCAGCGAGGATCCCGAGGCACATCCAGTGGATGTAGTCACGCATGTGCTCCCGCAGCGACTCACCCCAATGCCCCTCGGCGGCGACGTGCTCCGCCCAGGTGATCGGCAACGGGGCCGCCGTCTGAACGGAGAAGCCCCGTTGGTAGTCCTTGCGGGGGTCGGTCTCGTAGAACGCCTCGCTGGAGACGCCCGGCGGTGGTGCCTTGTACATGCGGATCTCGTCGCTGAAACGGCCCGCGGTCTGTGCGGCGCCCTGGACCATCACGGAACGGCCGACCTGGTCGTAGTCGTTGCAGAGTCCGTCGGGGAACCGCCCGCAGGCCGAGTTCAACAACAGTCTCGGTGTCTCGATCGAGTACGCCGCCAGCGCCACCATGCGCGCCCGCTGTCGGCGTTCGACCCCGTCCTTGAGGTAGACGACGCCGCTGGCCTGGCCGCCCTCGTCGATGAGAACCCGGCTGACCATGGAGTCCGCGCGGATCTCCGCACCGTGGGCGAGCGCGTCGGGGATGTGGGTGATGAGGGTGGAGCCCTTGGCGTTGACCTTGCAGCCCTGCAGGCAGAAG
>JACCXR010000229.1 GCA_013696915.1 Euzebyaceae bacterium | reverse complement strand
AGGCGTCCGCGATACCGCCGGTCGGCGCAGTACAGATGTTGGACCGCCCGCAGCAACCTCGCCGGCTCGCACCGGTCGGCGGGGCGCACCGGCGAGGCGATCGCCCTGCACGAGTCATCGGGAGCCGCCCGCGTCGACGCTGATGACGACCTTCCCGCGAGCGTGTCCCTCCTCGATGTACCGGATGGCCTCTGCTGCCTCGCGCAGCGGGTAGGTCCGGTCGATGGCTGGTGTGACCTTCCCGGCTTCGATGAGCTCGCTGAGGACGATCATGTCCTCGTGGTTCTCCGAGCAGACCACGCCGCCCAGCTTCTGGCCCACGACCAGGGACAGCAGGGGGGCCCGGAGCACGCGGTCGTAGCCTCCGAGCCACCGTCCGTCCGTCTCGCCTCCGACGATGGTCAGCGTGCCGGTGGGGGTGAGGGCGTGGCGGAGGCGTGACAGCGATGAGTTGCCGCCGATGTCGAGGATCAGGTCGTAGTGCTGGGCCCCGTCCGAGAAGTCGTCGCGGGTGTAGTCGATGACGTGGTCTGCACCGAGTGATCGGACCAGGTCGACCTTGGCGGTGCTGCACACGCCCGTGACATGCGCGCCGAACGCCTTGGCTAGCTGCACCGCGTAGGTCCCGACGCCGCCCGACGCGCCGATGATCAGCACCTTCTGGCCCGGTTGCACGTTCCCGTGGTCGCGCAGCGCCTGCAGGGCGGTGAGGCCGGAGATGGCGACCGCCGCGGCCTGCTCGAACGTGAGGGTCGCCGGCTTGGGGGCGAGCTTGTCCTCGGGGGCGCGGGCGTACGCGGCGTAGGCGCCCTTGCCGATGCCGAACACCTCGTCGCCCGGTGAGAACCTGGTCACGTCCTTGCCGACCGCTTCCACGACGCCGGCCACGTCCATGCCCGGAACGGTCGTCTTTGGCGCGCGGAGGCCGTAGCCCATGAGGCGTACCGGGTACGGCAGGCCGGTCATGAGGTGCCAGACGCCCCGATCCACGCCGGCTGCGTGCACGTGCACCAGGACCTCGTCGTCGGCGATCACGGGCTTGTCGATGTCGGCTAGCCTGAGCACGTCCGCCGGGCCGTAGGTGTCTTGGACGATCGCCTTCATGGTCTTCTCCTTGTTGTTTGCGCCGGCCGTTTCAGGCAAGCGAGAAGGGCGGGTAGCGATCAGTGACGAGGAGGAACGCGTAGGCATCGACTCGAAGGCCCCACCGCAGGACGCCCTCTGCGAAGTCGAAGATGCCGCGGGGGTAGCGGCCGGTGAACAGCACGGCGAACCAGGCGACGATCACCCCCACGAACGCTGCGATGCCCAGGAAGACGAGGGCGATGTAGTGGGGGATGGCCAGCAGCCACTTCACCAGCGGCAGCCAGCGGTTGAGGTCACGGGTGACGTTCGGGTAGTCGAGGTCCAGGTGGACCGACTGCTCCTCGTCGGTGGACGGGTAGTGGTCCGTCATGAGGGCGAGATAGGCGATCACCCTGGTCGAGAGGCGGGCGAGCTGGAGGTTGAAGTCGAACCACCAGCGCGGGTACTTCCGGCGGAACAGGATCGTCAGGAGCACCGGCAACACCAGCACGCCGCCACCGAAGGCGCCGATGCTGGCTCCGCTCTCACCGGCCGTGTCGCCGAATGCCGTCCCGCCGATGAGACCGACGACGATCGCGATGGGGATGACGTAGACCAGGCGCAGCAGCGTGGAGAGGCGGTCGAGGTTGCGGTCCGGGTAGTCGATGGTCAGTCGTGCCGGGTGAGTGTCGGCGGATGGATTCATGGGGCTCTCCTCTGGGGGTATGCACTTGGCGGACGGTGTCTTCTGGCGGTTGCGGCGGGCGGTGGTCAGTCGGCGGTGCGGAGCGCGACCGCAGGTCGGATGGCGGCGGCGCGGGACGCGGGCCATGCGGTCGCGGCCAGGGAGGCGGCGAGCGGGAGGGCGAGGATGAGGATCAACCCGCCCCACGGCACGATGAACGGCATGCCGGCGTCGCCGAACGAATCTGATCCCAACAGCAGCTGGCGTGTGGTGATCAGACCCAGTGCGGCACCGATCACCGTGCCCTGCACGGCGATCAGTCCGGCTTCGGACAGCATCGCCGCGCGCACGATCCCCGTGCGGAAACCCATCGCCCGGAGCATGCCGATCTCGTGCCGACGCTCGCGGACCGCGCGGACCATGACCACACCCAGACCCGCGATCCCGACCAGGAGGCCGAGCCCGAGGAAGCCCTGCAGAAGTGCCATGAAGCCCAAGAGCTCGCGCACCCCTTCAGCGCCGAGCGTCGTGAACGTGCGGGCATCGGCGCCCTGCGCGAGGAACGCCGCATTCACGGCCGTTGCCACGGCATCCGCATCGGCGCCGTCGGCCACCGCGAGGTAGAAGCGAGCGACGATCTGGGGTGCGCCGAACAGCGCTGCAGTGAGTTCGCGGCTGACAAGGGCGCCGTTGCCCAGCCAATCCGCCTCCCCCAGGCCGGCGATCGTCAGTTCGCGTGACTGCCCGCTGCCTGGCTCGATGACCGTGAAGGTGTCACCGACGTCCAGCACCGGCACGTCCACCCCGGCGACCAGGAAGTTCTCCGGCACGATGGCCAGCGTCGGGTCGTCGAGCACTGCCCGGTAGACGTCGGCATCGCTCGCGTAGGTCTCGTCCCTGCGAAACAGTCCAGGCGTCCCACGTTCCAGCAGGTCGCTGTCGAACCCGGTGATGGGCCAGGATCGCGGGCCGTCGAGGTGTACGGCTTCGAAGTTCGCGGCGCCTCGGACCAAGCCGGCGACCGCGGCCACGTCGGGGCGGGCCGCCAACGCTTCGACGTCGACGGGGTTGGCCGCGTTCGTGTCGAGCAAGACGTCGAAGCCGGCAGCCACCTGGTCGACGGTCGCGTCAGTATTGCCGTCGATCGCGGCCGAGAACGAGGTCGTGATCGTCACGGTGAAGATGACCAGTGAGAACATCCCGAGCAGCATCGAGGTGCGGAACCGTCGAGCCAGGGGATAGGCGATGCCGAGTCGCGGCGCCAGGCCACGACCGCCCCGTCCCAGACGCTCGATGGCGAAGGTCCAGACGCGGTCGAGGCTCGCGGCCAGCGACACGGCGCCGGCGGTCAACACGACGCCCTGGACGACGAAGACGGTCATGTCCGCGGCGCCCATGATGTCACCGAACAGCGGGTACACTGCCAACCCCAGGTCAGCACGGTGCCGGCGGTGAGCAGGCGGGCGGTGCGTTCGGGCAGGAGGCGGCGCAGCAGCGGCGCCGCGGAGAACGCTGCGAGGGGAACCCCGAGGCACAGGGCGATCGCGTTGTCGCCGAGGTAGCCGGCGAACCCGGCCGCAGCGCCAACAAGGGTGCCGACAGCTCCGAGCACGAGGGTGCGCGTTCGCACCCGAGCGACCTTGGGCTCCGGCAGGTCTCGAATGGCCCGGATGATGTTGAGCCTCGCGATGCGCAGGCTGGTGGCCCAGATGGTCACCAGCGAGATGACCAGACCGGTGCTCGCCCCGATCGCGAGACTGGCCGGCTCGATCACCAGCGGGTAGCCGGATCCCTGATCGGCCGCCCCGAAGATAGGGCCTGCGACGACCGCGACGAGCCAGCCGATGCCGATCCCGACCACCGCCCCGGCCGCGGCCGCGGCCATCGCGTAGACAGCCGCTTCGATCGCGAATGCACGGGTCAGCCGCCGCCGGGTGAACCCGACCGCGCGCAGCATCCCCAGCTCGGTCTTGCGCTCCTCGGCGAGCATGACGAACAGGTTGACCAGCAACAGGATCCCGGCCAGGACGCTGAACGACCCGATCGTGCTGAACACTTCGGTCAGACCGGCGCCTTCGGCCTGCGCGTCGTCGAGCACCCGGGCTTTGGGAGCCTCGACCTCGACGCCGGGGAGGTCCGCGGCGGCGGCACGCAGGTCCGCCACGGCGGCGTCGGACAGCTCACGGGTGTCGAACACCCCGCCGTCGAGCGAGACCAACAGTTGGTCACGGGGTGGCGTGGCTACCACGGCCGCTTGCTCCGCCAAAGCCGCGAGCGTGCCCGGAGCGACGATCGCGCCGCCGTACCCGGCGAGCCCGACCTCGGCCACCACGTGGCTGACCTCGAGATCGACGTTGGAGTCGTAGGCGTGGAGGCGAAGAGTGTCGCCGGCCTGGACGCCTAGTCGCCCGGCTGTCCGTTCGTTGACGATGATCCCATCGGTTGCGAGGACGCGCAGGTCAGCGACTCCGGTGATCCGGGGGTCCGAGCCGAAGTCGCGGGCTGCGGCGAGGTCGAACTCCACCACCGAGGCCTGGGGCACCGCCGCGTCCCGCTGGGGCGCTTCGAGGGTCGCGGTGGCGGCGGTCGCGGCCAGCAGACCGTCGATGGCGTCGATCTGGGCGGCTTCGACCGCGGCCGTGACCTCGTCGAGATCGGCGCCTTCGGCGGGGGTCAGGGTGATGTCGACCGGGCCGTACCGGGTTCGCGCCACGTCGGCGAAGGAGCCTTCGATGACGTCGCCGACCACGAACGCCGAGGTGATGATGGCCGTGCCGAGCAGCGCGCCGGCGACGACCAGGACCGCCTCCGCGGGGCGGCGGCGGATGTTGCGCACGGCCATGGCGACCAGCGTCCGCTGCCGCACCGCGGCGACCGCGAGCGGAGCCAGCAGGAACACAGCGAGCCCGGCGAGGACGGCGACGGCGGTCATGACGTCACCGCGACAGCGGCGACGAGCAGCTCGTCGACCATCGGGTCGCCGTCACCGACGACCAGCCCGTCACGGACCTGGACGAGGCGCTGCCCGGACCGACCCAGGGCCTCGTCGTGGGTGACGACGACCAGGGTCTGACCGGCGGCGTGCACCTCGTGGAGCAGCTCGACGATCTCGCCGGCCGTGTGGCTGTCGAGCGCGCCGGTGGGCTCGTCGGCCCAAACCAGCGCGGGTTCGGCGACCAGCGCCCGTGCCACGGTGACGCGCTGCTGCTCACCGCCTGACAGCTCGCCCGGCCGGTGGTCGGCGCGGTCGACCAGCCCGACGCGGGAGAGCATCTCCCGCGCCTGCTCGCGGGCCAGCTTCGGCGCCACGCCGGTGACCAGCAGCGGCAGCTCCACGTTCTCCGCAGCGGACAGGACCGGGATCAGGTTGAAGGCCTGGAAGACGAAGCCCATGCGCTCGGCGCGGTGGCGGGTCCGGTCGGCGTCCGACATCGCGAACAGGTCGTCGCCGTCCACGGTGACCGTGCCGGCGTCGATGTCGTCCAGCCCGGACAGGCAGTTCAGCAGGGTGGTCTTGCCGTTGCCGGACGGGCCCATGACCATCACCAGCTCGCCGGCCCGGACGTCGAGGTCGACGCCGCGCAGGGCGGCAACCTCGTGGGTGCCGGTGCGGTAGGTCTTGGTCACCCCGCGTGCGGACAGGAGCGGTTCCCGAGAAGGCGTTCCGGCCAACCGCGTCATCCGGCCAACGTCGTTGCTGCTCATCGGACTGCCACTGGCTTCTGCGTTGCGGTACATCGGGGTTGCTCCTTGGGTGCGGGACCCTTCTTCCGGGTCCGGTCTGGTCAGGGTTCGGTGGCTGCGACCCGGACAGTGGCACCCGCCGGTGGAGTCCCGGTGGGAGGCCGGTGGTGTGCGGGTGGCGAGGGCCGGACTCTGCGAAGATGGGTGACGATCCGAGGTGCGGAGCAGCGGTGATGCAGGTCCATCTCCTTGGTGGCGTGGCGGCCGTCACCGACGGCGGGGAGCCGCTGGACGTCGGGCCGGCGAAGTGCCGGGCGGTGCTGGCCGCACTGGCGCTCTCGGTCGGCGAGGCTGTGCCGGTGTCGCGGCTGGTCGACGTGGTGTGGGGCGAGGATCCGCCGCGGACGGCCGACAAGACCCTGCAGGGTTACGTCGCCCGGCTGCGCAAGGGGCTCGGCCCCGAGACGATCGTGCGGGCCGGGACGGCCTACCGACTGGACCTCGATGCGGACCGGGTCGACGTGGTCCGGTTCCGGCGGCTGCTCATGGCGGGGGACGTCGACGGGGCGTTGGCCGCGTGGACCGGGACACCGCTGGCGGGCCTGGACGTGCCGGGCTTGACGGCCGTGGCGGACGGGTTGGTCGAGCAGTGGCTGGAGGCCGTGGAGGACGACCTCGGCCGGCGGGTGGCGACCGACGCGGCGGGAGCGGTCGCTGCGCTGACCGAGCTGACCGCGGCCCACCCGTTCCGCGAGGAGCTGTGGGCGCTGCTCATGACCGCGCTGTACCGGGCGGGACGGCAGGCCGACGCACTGGCGGCGTTCCAGCGGGCACGCGAGCACCTCGTCGGCGAGCTCGGTGTCGAGCCGGGACCGCGTCTGCGCGACGTGGAGGCGCGGATCCTGGACCATGACGAGGGGCTGCGGGCCGGCCCGGCGGCGCCGACACCGACGCGAGAACCGGCATCGGGCCGTCCGACCGGGACGGTGACGTTCGGCTTTGCGGACGTTGCGGACGCGACGCGGCTGTGGATGGAGCACCGCCGGAAGATGGCGCTGGCGATGGCGCGGCTCGACACCGTCGTCCGGGCCATCACCGACCGTCACGGTGGGACCGTCGTCGTCTCTGCTGGCGAGTCGGTCGGGGTGGCCTTCCACCGCGCCGACGACGCCGCGGTGTGGGCGACCGAGCTGCAGGTCGCGGTCGAGCAGGAGCCGTGGCCAGGCGGGGTCGAGGTGCGGTTGCAGGTGGCCCTGCACACCGGTGAGACCGAACGGCACGACGGCGGCTACTTCGGGCCGGCCGTGCACACCGCGGGGCAGCTGGCCGCCGCCGGCCATGGCGGTCAGACCCTGGTGTCGGGCGTGACGGCGGCGCTGCTTGAGCGGGATGACCTGCGCGACCTCGGGACCCACCGATTCGAGGGCGTGGTGGGCGAGCACGACGTCCGCCAACTCGACGACGGCGACCACCCACCGCTTCGGACCGCAGCAGTGCGGCGGGGCAACCTCCCCCGCCGGTTGGGTCGGCTGGTGGGCCGGGGCGCCGAGCTGGACGGCGTCGCGGCGGCGATGGAGGCAACGCCGGTCGTGACGCTGGTCGGACCGGGTGGGATCGGCAAGACCACGCTCGCGCTGGCGAGCGCACGCCGGTCCGAGACGGACGGTCCGCATCGGGTCTGGCTGGTCGAGCTGGCCAAGATCGTCAGCTCGGACGATGTGCCCCATGTGGTCGCCAAGGCGCTGGGTGTCACCGGGGGTGCCGGGCGCACGCTGACCGAGTCGGTCGTGGCGGCCATGCGGTCGCGACCCACGCTGCTGGTGCTGGACAACTGCGAGCACGTGATCGACGGGGCGGCCGCGCTGGCGCGGGCCGTCGCCGATGACGGCGCGGGCACCCGGGTGCTGGCCACCTCCCGCGAGGGCCTGGGCATCCCCGGGGAGCAGCTGGTCACGGTGGCGCCACTGGATGTCACCGGGGCGGCCGTCGAGCTGTTCGCCGAGCGGGCGCGAGCGGTGTCCGGGACGTTCGATCTCGACGCCACCCGTGCGGAGATCGAGGAGATCTGCCGACGGCTCGACGGCCTGCCGCTGGCGATCGAGCTGGCCGCTGCGCGCACCCGAAGCCTCACCCCTGCGCAGCTGCTGACCCGGCTGGACGACCGCCTCCGCCTGCTGGGCGGTGGCCGGCGGACCAGCGCCGAGCGGCACCGGACCCTGCGGGCCACGGTGCAGTGGTCCTACGACCTGCTCTCGCGAGCGCAGCAGGTGCTGTTCGAACGGCTGGCGGTGTTCGCCGGGCCCTTCGACCTGGCGGCGGTCGAGGCGGTGGCCGATGACGTCGATCAGGACGCCGTGGACACCGACCAGCTCCTCGGGGATCTGGTGGAGCGGTCGATGGTCACCGTCGAGTCGGGACCGTTCGGCCGGCGGTTCCGACTGCTGGAGACCTTGCGGCAGTTCGCGTTCGAGCAGCTCGCCGCGCACGGTGATTCCGAGGTGGTCTCGGGGCGGCACGCCCGATGGTGCCGCGACGGGGTCGCCCACATCGGCGGCCTGCTGACGGGCCATGGCGAGGTCGACGGCGTCGCCCGGCTCGCCGAGCTGTGGCCGAACCTGCGGGCTGCGGTCGACTGGGCGTGCACGAGCGGAGATCCGGAACTGGCCGACGCGCTGGTCAGGCCCTTCGCGGCCGAGGTCGACCTGCGCCGGCAGGCCGAGATCGGCGACTGGGCAGAGCGGATCCTCGACCTGACGTCACCACAGGACGAGGCCGCGGTCGTGTTCTGGCTGCTGTGGGCGGGCCACCGCCACGCGCAGGCCGGCGACCACGCGGCCTACGAGGCCCTCGTGCGGCGCCACGGGCACGGCGACCATCCTGTGGTCCGGTTCAACACCGCGTACCTCTCCGAGGTAGGCGAAGACTCGCTCGCGTCGTCGCCCGCGGCCGTCGCGTGGCTGCGCGAGCACGGCGAGGACCTCGCCGCCGACCTGATCGAGATGTCCGGCGTGGCGTCGTCTCTGATGACGCTGCGCCGGTTCGCCGAGCTCGACGCGCTGGCCGCGACCATGGCGGAGCGACACCGGCTGCACGGCCCACCCACACTGCAGTACTTCGCGCTGGGCATGCAGGGCTACGCCGCGCAGTACCAGGGCCGGCACACCGACGCCGCACGGTTCTTCACCGCAGCGGAGGGCACAGAGCTGCCCGCCGGGACCTACCGCGTGATCCAGACGGTCACAGCCCGGATGGCCTTCCAGCAGGGGGACCGGCTCCGTGCCTACCGGATCCTGCGCGACAACATCGACGTTCTGCTCGACACCGACTACACCGACGTCACCCGCATGGTCGCCGTCGAGTTCATCACCATGACGGCCGCGATCGACCGCCTCGCAGACGCCGCCCACGTGCTGACCTACCTCGACACCACCGGCGACTACGGCACGCTGGCACGCGACCACCTCGTCGCCGACGCCGTCCGCCGGATCGACGCCGACCCCGACCTCGCCGATGACCAAGGCCGGAAGCTCGACGCCCACGGCGCGTTGGTTCTGATGCGCGAGGCTCTCGACGAGCTGACCGCGGACCCGCAGACCATCAGGTGACTCAGCCGCTGGCCGGGCTAACCACCTGGCGCCCTCCCGGCTGCGCGAGCTCGTCGGGCAGCATCGCGGTCCCTGGCCAGACCCGAAGGACCGTAGTCACCGACTGGTGACCTACCGGTATCGGCTGACCGCAGAAGCCGCTCGGTCGGCCGGGGCGGCG
>JACCXR010000208.1 GCA_013696915.1 Euzebyaceae bacterium | reverse complement strand
GCCTACGTCGCACTCAGCGAGCTGCTCGAAGCGCCGCTCGTCACGACCGACGCGCGCGTCGCGGCGGCCCCGGGACACCACGCGACCGTCGAGGTTTACGGGCCGGACCCTGAACCGTGAATCGCCGAAGCTCGTCCGAGGCGATTCTCGTGACCTCGGTGGTGGCGGTCGCGCAGCGACCGCCATTGGGATGCTGACTCGTGCATCGCGCCTTCACGCACGCAGAGGCCCAGGCGCTCATGCCCGAGGTGCGCCGCCGGGCCGCCGACCTCGTCGTCGTGCGGGCCGACTTCGCCGAGGCCGCCGACGCGGCGCACACCGGCCGGGGCGGCATCCCCGAGCTGAAGGCGCTCGAGGCGCGCTTCCACGAGGCGCTGGAGTGGTTCCCGCGCCAGGGGATCCAGGTCAAGGGGATCGCCCCGCTCCTCGTCGACTTCCCAGCCGTCGCGGAAGGCGAGGACGTCCTACTCTGCTGGCTGGAGGGCGAGCCGGCGCTGGAGTGGTACCACCCGGCGCGGCTCGGCTTCATGGGCCGACGGCGCATCGCGGCGTCGGACCGACCGTGACCCGCCGGCGCGGGTCGGGGCGCACAGCGCCGCAGCGCCGCTCTTTCCCCTTCGCCCGCCGGCCGGAGGTCGTAGGCTCTACCTCCCGGCACTCCCTCGCACCCTCCCAGGAGAACGCGTGAGCGACCCCCAGCAACTGGCCGTCAACACCATCCGCACGCTGGCGATGGACGCGGTGCAGCACGCCAACTCCGGGCACCCCGGGGCCCCGATGGGGCTCGCGCCGCTGGGCTTCACGCTGTTCACCCGGCACCTGGCCCACAACCCCGCCGATCCCGAGTGGCCGGACCGGGACCGCTTCGTGCTCAGCGCCGGCCATGCGTCGATGCTGCTCTACGCGCTGCTCCACGTCACCGGCTACGACCTGCAGATCGACGACCTCAAGGCCTTCCGGTCGTTCGAGTCGAGGACGCCCGGGCACCCCGAGCACTTCATGACCCCGGGGGTCGACACGACCACCGGGCCGCTCGGGCAGGGCCTCGGCAACGCGGTCGGCTTCGCGCTCGCCGAGCGGCTCCTCGCCGCCCGGTACAACCGGCCCGGCCACGAGATCGTCGACCACCGGACCTGGGTCATCGCCAGCGACGGCGACATGATGGAGGGGGTGAGCAGCGAGGCCTCGAGCCTGGCCGGCCACCTCGGCCTGTCGAAGCTCGTCGTCTTCTACGACGACAACAACATCACCCTCGACGGCCCCGCGGACTGGTCGCTGTCGGAGGACGTCGGGGCGCGCTACGCCGCGTACGGCTGGCGGGTGCTCCACGTCGAGGACCCGAACGACGTCGCCGAGCTCGACCAGGTCATGAAGGAGGCCGCGAGCGCCGAGGGGAAGCCCACGCTCGTGACGGTGCCATCGACGATCGGCTACGGGGCGCCGAACAAGGCGAACACGTCCGCGGCCCACGGCTCCCCCCTCGGCGAGGAGGAGGTCGCCGCCGCCAAGCGGTTCTACGGGTGGGAGTACGAGCCGTTCACGGTCCCCGAGGAGGCGCGGCAGGTCGCCGACCAGACCGAGCGCGGCCTCCGGCTCCAAGCCGACTGGGAGGAGCGCTTCGAGGCCTACCGCGAGGCCCACCCCGACCTCGCCGAGGACTTCGAACGCGTCATGGCCGGCGAGCTGCCCGACCAGTGGGACGCCGACCTGCCGACCTTCGAGACGGGGCACGGCGAGGCGACGCGCAAGAGCTCCGGTGCGGTCATCAACGCGATCGCGGCGCGCATGCCCGAGCTGATCGGCGGGTCCGCGGACCTGTCGTCGTCGAACGCCACGACCATCACCGACGGCGGGGCGGTGCACCTCGAGGACTTCAGCGGCCGCAACCTCAACTACGGCGTCCGCGAGCACGCCATGGGATCGATGATGAACGGCATGGCGCTGCACGGTGGGCTGCGCCCGTTCGCCGGCACCTTCCTGAACTTCGTCGACTACCTGCGGCCGGCGCTGCGGCTGGCGTGCCTCATGGGGGTGCCGGTCGTCTACGTCATGACGCACGACTCCATCGGCCTCGGCGAGGACGGGCCGACCCACCAGCCGGTCGAGCAGCTCGCCGGGCTGCGGGCGACGCCCAACCTCGTCGTCCTGCGGCCGGCCGACGCGCGCGAGACCGTCGGTGCCTGGGTGCAGGCGATCCGGCGCACGGAGGGACCGACCCTGCTGGCGCTGAGCCGGCAGAGCCTGCCGGTGCTCGAGGCCTCTGACGCCGACGAGGTCGCCCACGGCGCCTACGTCGTGACGCCCGACGACGCGAACCCCGACGTGGCGATCGTCGCCACCGGCAGCGAGGTCCACCTCGCGGTGGAGGCGGCGGCGCAGCTGGCGGAGCTCGACATCGCCGCCCGGGTCGTGTCGATGCCGTCGTGGGAACTGTTCGAGGCGCAGGACGACGACTACCAGGCGGACGTCCTCCCCCCCGACGTGCCGGTCCTGTCGGTGGAGGCCGCCGCGAGCTTCGGGTGGTCCCGCTTCGCCGACGACCACGTGGCCCTCGACCACTTCGGCGCCTCCGCGCCCGCCGAGGACATTTTCCGCAATTTTGGCTTCACCCCCGAGGCCGTCGCCGAGGCGGCCCGGTACCTCGTCGAGGAGTGGGAGGACAGCGATGAGTAACCCCCTGGTCGCACTGCAGGAACTGGGTCAGTCCGTCTGGCTGGACTCGATCCGCCGGTCCTACCTTGGCTCCGGCGGTTACCTCGCCAAGCTGATCGACGCCGGCGAGATCGACGGGTTGACCAGTAACCCGACCATATTCGAGAAGGCCGTCGGGGGTTCCGACGACTACGACGCGCAGCTCGCCGAGCTCGCGGGCTCGAACCCGCGCGACGCCCTCTGGGCGATCATCAAGTCCGACATCCGCGAGGCCTGCGATCTGTTCCTGCCCCTGTACCGGTCGTCGGGCGGCACGAAGGGTTTCGTGTCCATCGAGGTCGACCCGTCGAAGGCGTTCGACACCGAGGAGACGGTGTCCGACGGGCTGATGCTGTTCCGGGAGCTGGACCGGCCCAACCTCATGGTGAAGGTGCCCGGAACCGAGCCGGGGCTGGGGGCGATCAGCCGGCTGATCACCGAGGGCGTCAACGTCAACGTGACGCTGCTCTTCTCGGTCCCCCGCTACGAGACGGTCGCCGAGGCCTACCTCGAGGGGCTGCGCCGCCGGGCGCGGGCCGGCGGTGATCTGTCGCAGGTCGCGAGCGTGGCGTCGTTCTTCGTGAGCCGGGTCGACACCAAGGTCGACGAGCAGCTCGGCGACGGCCACCCGCAGCTGGCCACGGTCGGGATCGCGAACGCCCGGGTGGCCTACGCGTCGTTCCAGCGGCTGTTCTCCGGGCCGGACTTCGCCGAGCTCGCCGAGCAGGGCGCCCGAGTGCAGCGGCCGCTGTGGGCGTCGACGTCGGTGAAGAACCCCGAGTACCGCGACGTGCTCTACGTCGAGGAGCTCGCCGGGCCCGACACGGTCAACACCATGCCGGAGTCGACCCTCGACGCCTTCCGCGACCACGGCGTCGTCGAGGATCGCGTCAGTGGTGCCGGCGACGAGGCCCGCAGCCAGCTCCAGCGCCTGGCCGAGGAGGGCCTCGATCTCGACCAGGTCACGAAGGAGCTCGAGACCGAGGGCGTCGACAAGTTCGTCACCTCCTTCGACGCCGCCGTCGAGACCGTCCGCGCCAACCTCCCCTGACCCCGCCCCGACCTCAAGGCCCGCCGGGCTGTGTCGACTGGGTCGTCGAAACCCGGCCTCAGTCGACACAGCCCGGGTCGGGGGCGGCTCACCAGCGGCCGTGGTGGACGGTCTCTACAGCGGGGCGGCGACCGCGGCGCAGGGAGCCGGAGGGCCGGTCCGGGGCGGGATGGCCGATCGTGACCAGGCCGAGGGGCGCGTGCTCCGGGGGGATGCCGAGGAACGCGCCGACGGCCGCGCCGTCGATGCTCTGGAACCCGGCGGCCAGGCCCTCGTTCGTCGCGGCGAGCAGCAGCAGCATCAACGCGGCGCCGGCGTCGACCCACCAGAAGGGCACGTCCCACGCGGCCGGCGGGTCCGATCCCGCCTTGTCCGGCTCGGCGTAGCGGCGCTCGTAGGCCGTTCGGCTGGTGCATACGACGACGTGGACGGGAGCCTGGGAGATCCACGGGTCGAAGCCGCGCGCCACGTACGCCGGCTCGTCGCAGAGCTCCGCGATCCGTCGGCGGTCGTCAGCATCCGTCACCACCACGCAGGTCTGCCCCTGGCTGAAGCCGGCGCTGGGCCCCCTGGTCGCCGCGTCGAGGATGCGCTCGAGGGCGGCGGGCTCGACGGGGTCGGGACGGTACGCCCGCACCATCCGCCGGCGGCGGACGGCCTCGGCGAAGTCCACCTACAGGCCACCTCCCCCCGTGCCGGCTCTTCGTCGACGAGGCGGGCGTCCGGCGAGCGGATCACGCGCGCCGGGCACCCGGCCTCGCGCGGTCGCAACCGCACAGGACGCGGTCACGGCGCCGGCACGGCCTCCGCGACGACCGGAGCCGTGATCGGGCCGGCGCCCGGCGCCGGCCGACCCGCGCGCCGCCCGGGCCCGACGTCGGCCGGGCGGAG
>JACCXR010000536.1 GCA_013696915.1 Euzebyaceae bacterium | reverse complement strand
GGCGCTGCTCGAGGTGTCGGGGATCCACGCCGGCTACGGCCGCATCCGGGCGCTGCGCGGCGTCGACGTCGAGGTCGACGAGGGCGAGGCCGTGACGATCATCGGCGCGAACGGCGCCGGCAAGTCGCCCCTGATGCGCGCCCTCGCCGGTCTGCTCCCCCCGGCGGCGGGGTCGGTGGCGCTCGACGGCCGCGCCGTCACGGGCAGGCCGGCGGTCGCGATGGTCCGGGCCGGCCTCAGCCTCGTGCCGGAGCGCCGCCAGGTCTTCGCCGCCCTCAGCGTGCGCGACAACCTGCTCCTCGGCGGGTACCGGCGCCGGCGGGACAAGGCGATCCCCGGCGACCTCGACGAGGTTCTCGCGCTCTTCCCGGTGCTCGCCGACCGCCAGGGGCAGCTCGCCGGGACGCTTTCGGGCGGCGAGCAGCAGATGCTCGCCATCGGGCGCGGCCTGATGTCCCGGCCGCGCGTGCTGCTGCTCGACGAGCCGTCGCTCGGTCTCGCGCCGCTGGCGGTTGCGGAGGTCGTCACCCAGCTCGCGGGCCTGCGCGACCGCGGGACGACCATCCTGCTCGTCGAGCAGAACGTCCGCGCCGCGCTGAAGATCGCGACGCGCGGCTACGTCCTCGCGCACGGGCGGGTCCTGCTCGCGGGGACCGCCGACGAGCTGCGCGCCGACCCGGCCGTGCGTGCGGCCTACCTCGGCGGCGGCCTCGAAGCCGGCGCCGCGCCCCCTACCGTTGAAGGGTAGGCGCCACCATCGGCGTCTACCCTTCCAACCCTGGAGGCGTGCGCGGCCCGGGCCTCCCGTGGCCCGGCCCGCCGGCGCCGCGCCCCCTACCCTTGAAGGGTAGGCGCCACCATCGTCTACCCTTCGAACCCTGGAGGCCGCCGGCGCGCCTCCGGCCTCCGGTTCACCGGGCCCGCCCCGCGCCCGACCGGCCCATGCCGCAGCGCCCACCCCCGCTCCGCCGGGGGGGGCCTTGACAAAGCTGCGCCCGTGGTGCAACGGTAGGCAAGTAACGATTCCAGTATGGTATGCAGGCAGCCTCGCAGGACCGCGCGTGCAGCTCCAGGCGGGCGCCCCGGGACGCTCCGGGGCCGACGAAGGACCGAAGTGCCGTGGGCGAGAAGGACCGCCAGCGATCCCGGTTGGCCATCGCCGCCATCGAGACCGTCCCCCTGCGCGTCCCGCTCGGACGCACCTACAAGGGCAGCGGCTACCGCATGACCCACCGCTCGTCGATCGTCACGCGCATCACCACCGAGGACGGGCTCGTGGGCGAGGCGTACGCCGGCGACGAGGATGCGGGGCTGGAGGACATCGACCGCATCATCCACACCGAGATCGTCCCGGTGTTGGTCGGCGAGGACGCGTTCGCGGTGGAACGCTGCTGGGAGCTCGCCAGACCGGCGACGGTCGACATCCTCCGCGACCGGCGCCTGGGCCTGGTCGCCTGTGCGTGCGTCGACACCGCGATCTGGGACCTCGTCGGCAAGGCGCTCCGACAGCCGCTGTGGCGCCTCTGGGGCGGCTACCGCAGCCGGCTGCCGATGACGTCCATCGGCGGGTACTACGGCGCCGAGAACAGCATCGGCGCGGAGGTCGAGGAGCTGCGGTCGCGGGGCCTGGCCGGCATGAAGTTCAAGGTCGGCGGCCTCGACCCGGACGCCGACGCGAAGCGCTTCCATGAGGCCCGCGTCGCCGCCGGCCCGGACTTCGTCCTCATGGCGGACGCCAACCAGGGATGGACCCCCGCGGAGGCGGTCCGGTTCGCCAGGCTCGTCGCCGACGACGACCTCTACTGGTTCGAGGAGCCCTGCCACTGGCACAACGACCGCCGGGCCATGCGCGACGTCCGGCTCATGGCCGGCGTCCCGGTCTGCGCCGGCCAGAGCGAGTTCTCCGCGGCGGGCTGCCGCGACCTCATGGCCGATGGCGCGATCGACTTCTGCAACTTCGACGCGTCGTGGTCCGGCGGCCCGACGGAATGGCGGCGGGTGGCCGCGATATCGCTGTCCTACGACGTCGCCATGGCCCACCACGAGGAGCCGCAGGTCGCGGCCCACCTGCTGGCGGCGATCCCCAACGGCACGTTCCTGGAGAGCTTCCACCCCGACCGCGACCCGATCTGGCATCACCTCGTGGCCAACCGCCCCCCGGTGGCCGACGGCTGGCTGCAGCTCGGCGACGCCCCCGGACTGGGTTGGGAGCTGGACGCCGACTACCTGCAACGTCACCGCGTCAGCTTCGACCACAGCCCGCACACCTCGTAGGAGGTCCGCACATGGCAAAGCTCCGCCTCGGCGTCATCGGCGCGGGGTCCTGGGCCCTGTCGTCGCACCTCCCGAACTTCGCCCGCCGCCGCGACGAGCTCGAGTTCGTCGGCGTCTCCCGCAAGGGCCCGGAGCTGCTCGAGAAGGTGCAGGACGACTACGGGTTCGCGGTTGCGAGCGAGGACTACCGCGACGTCGTCGATGCCGGCATGGACATCTGCCTGGTGGCGAGCCCCACGGGCCTGCACCACGAGCACGCGAAGGCGGCCATGGAGGCCGGCGCCCACGTCCTGGTCGAGAAGCCCGTGACGATCGACCCGGCCGACGCGTGGGACCTCGCCGAGACCGCGGAGCGCCTGGACCGGCACCTGCTCGTGAGCTTCGGATGGAACTACCGCCCGATGATCCGGCGCGCCAAGGCGCTGTTCGACGAGAAGGGCGTCGGCGAGATCGAGCATGTCGTCATCACGATGTCCTCGGTCACGCGCGAGCTCCTGTCGAACACCGGCGCCTACCCCGACGCGAGCCCCGAGGCGGTCCCCGAGCAGGCGACCTGGACCGACCCGAAGCTGTCGGGCGGCGGGTACGCCCAGGCGCAGCTCAGCCACGCCCTCGGCCTCGGGCTGTGGCTGACGGGCCTGCGCGGCGCGGAGGCGTTCGCCCTCATGGCGGCCCCGCTCGGCGCGCCGGTCGAGCTCCACGATGCGATCTCCGTGCGCTACGCCGGCGGCGCGATCGGCACGCTCGCCGGCGGGTCGGCCCACCTCGGCTCCGGCGGGAACAAGCATCAGCTGGAGGTCCGTGCGATCGGCTCGCAGGGGCAGTTCCAGATCGACCTTGAGCGCGAGATCGTCTGGCTCTACCGCGGCACCGACGACGACACCCGCCTGGACCTCGAGCCGAACGCGGGGCTGTACGACTGCGACGGGCCGCCGAACGCGCTGATCGACCTCGCGCTCGGCAGGGACGTCGACAACTGCTCGCCGGGGGAGCTCGGGGCCCGCACCGTCGAGCTGCTCGACGCCGCGTACCGCAGCGCCGCCAGCGGCCGGCTCGAGGCGGTCGAGGCCCGGTGAGCGCCTGGAGCGTGGGCGCCGGTCTTGAGGGGCGCGGGGTGATGGTGACCGGCGCGGCCGGCGGGATCGGCCGTGCGGTCGCGGCCGCCTTCGCGAGCACCGGCGCGCGGGTGCTCGCCGTCGACGTCCGGCAGGAGGCGGTCGACGAGGTCGTGGCCGGCCTCGAGGGCGGCGGCCATGTCGCGGCGGCGGTCGACCTCGCCGACCTGTCGGGTCACGCGGCGCTCGTGCAGCGCGCCCGCGACGAGCTCGGCGGGCTGCACGTCCTGGCGAACCTCGCCGCCGTCCTGCGCCGGGCGGCCGACATCGACGCGGTCACCGAGGACGACTGGGACTTCCAGCTCGGCGTCAACCTCAAGGCGGCGTTCTTCCTCTGCCGCGCCGCCGGCCGCGCGATGATCGCGCAGGGCGAGGGCGGCCGGATCATCACGTTCGCCTCCCAGGGCTGGTGGACCGGCGGCTTCGGCGGGTCCGTCGTCTACGCCGCGTCGAAGGGCGGCATCGTCTCGATGACCCGCGGGCTCGCGCGCACGTACGGCCCGCACCGCATCACCGTGAACGCGGTGTCCCCGGGCCAGGTGGAGACGCCGATGCTCATGACCGGCCTGGCGCCCGAGATCTACGAGCGCATGCGCGAGCAGACGCCGCTCGGCTACGTCGCGGCGCCCGAGGAGCTCGCCGGGACCGTCGTGTTCCTCGCCAGCCAGCACGCCACCTACATCACCGGCGCGACGATCAACGTCAGCGGCGGCTTCCTGATGTATTGAGCGCCGCGACGATGCGGGTCGCGGAGCTGCCGGCGCACCACGCGCCGCTGCGGGCGGCGACGCGCCCGGTGCCCGAGCCGGGTCCGGGCGAGGTCCGGGTGCGGGTCGAGGCCTGCGGCGTCTGCGGCTCCGACCTGTTCCTGCAGAAGGGCGGCTTCGCCGGCGCGCCCCTGCCGATCGTCCCGGGCCACGAGGCGGCGGGCGTCGTCGACGCGCTCGGGGAGGGCGTCGCGGGCGTGGCTCGCGGCGACCGGGTCGCGCTCTACTACATCACGACGCCGCCGGGCGACCCCTGGGCCGCCGGGGGGCGCCCGAACGTCAGCCCCGCCGTCCAGCGCATGGGCGTCGACGTCGACGGCGCGTTCGCCGAGTACGTGCTGCGCCCGGTCGAGGCGCTCGTCCGGCCGCCGGCGCCGGTCGACCCACCCGTGCTCGCCGTGCTGACCGACGCGGTCGCGACGCCGCTGCACGCGCTGAAGCGCGTCGCCCGCCTGCATCCGGGCGAGACCCTCGTCGTCCTCGGGATTGGGGGGCTCGGATCAAGTGCCGTGCAGCTCGGCAAGGCCTACGGCGCCCGGGTGATCGGCGTCAGCCGCTCGGCGGCCAAGCTCGACCTCGCGCGCCGCCTCGGCGCCGACGAGGTCGTCGCAGCGGGCGAGGGCGACCCCGTCGCGCGGGTCCGCGAGCTCGCCGGCGGCGCCGGCGCGGACGTCGTGATCCAGTGCGTGGGGTCCGCTCGCGTCGACGAGCAGGCGATCGCCATGGGCGGGCCGGGCGGCCGCGTCGTCCTCGTCGGGTCGAGCGTCGAGCCGTTCGCCGCACGCGCCGTCGACCTCATCTGGCGCGAACTGTCCGTCCTCGGGTCGCGCGGCTTCGTGCCGGACGACATCCGCGACGCCATCGCCCTGCACCTCGACGGGACGCTCGACGTCGGCCACCTCGTCCAGGCCGTCCGCCCGCTCGAGGAGGCCAACGCCGCCCTCGACGACCTGCGCCAGGGCCGTGTGCTGCGGTCCGTGCTCATCCCCTGACGACACCTGACGACACAAGGAGCCCGCCATGCCCGAGACGACCATCGCCTTCCTCGACGCCCTCGGCCGGCGCGTGCGCCAGGGCTCCTGGGATGACCAGCGGGTCTCGACGTACCGCAAGGCGCAGGAGGCGCTCGGCGAGGGGCGCTGGGACGCCGCCGCCGCGCTCGGCAACTACATGGTCGACGAGGCCGACGTCTGCTTCACGCTCTACCGGCAGTGGATCGCGGACCTGAACGGGTTCCTGAAGGACCGCGGCGTCCCCGCCGGCGACCTCGCCGAGGTCAACGACCGCATCGTCGGCCTGCTCGCCCTGCCCGACGGCTCACCCTGGCAGCCGCGCCGGCAGTGGGACCGGTTCCTCACAGAGGTCGCCACCTTCGTCCGGCACTGCCACCGCGAGGAGCGCGACGCCGCGATGGCCGCGCTCGACGTCATGAAGGAGACCTGGCGGCGGTGCCACGACCGCGACGTCGACCACACCTACGGGCTGATGTCGGAGGTCCAGACCCGCTTCGGCGAGGCGGCCATCGCAGAGATGTACCAGCGGGTGCTGCTGCCGCTGTTCGCGTGGCGCTACGACAAGTTCGACATCGACAAGCACCCCTGGGACGAGGGGTTGGAGGTGCTCCTGCTGGTCGCGTGCGAGGCCATGCGCGGCCACCTCGTCGGCCCGGAGCGCACCGGCGACTTCGACCTGGTCGAGACCGACGACCGCTTCATCCTGCGGTTCGACCCCTGCGGCTCGGGGCAGCGGACCGTCCGGGGCGACTGGATCGAGGGCACGCCGGCGCGGATGGAGCCGCCGTACAACTGGGAGGTCAGCCGCGAGCCGCACACCTGGAACCACTTCACGCCGGGCGTCTGCCTCTACTGCAGCCACTGCATCATCCTCATGGAGGAGATGCCGATCGACCGGTTCGGCTACCCGGTCCGCGTGATCGACCCCCCGGTCTACCCGGACACCGACCCCGACCCGGCGGTGCGGCAGCAGTGCCAGTGGACCATGTTCAAGGACCCGACCGCGGTCCCGGAGGAGTTCTACCGCCGGGTCGGCCGCGAGAAGCCGGCCGAGTTCGGCTCGCGCGCCCAGGGCGCCGGCGAACTGCCGGAGGTCACGGGGATGCCGGGCGCGGGCTGAACCGACCGCAAGCACGCGACGCAGCGGAGCGGTGGTGGCCGCGGCGCACTGGTGAGCAGCCCAGACCGGCCGCTACCGTGCGAGAAACGTTACCAGAATCGCGGAGAGTCCAATGATCCAGGTGGAGGGACTGCAGGGGCGGGTGGCGGTCGTGACCGGGGCCGGGCGCGGCATCGGCCGGCGGATCGCGGAAGTGCTCGCCGGCAACGGGGCCCGCGTCGCGGCGCTCGACCTCGAGGCGCCTGCCCACGCCGGCATGCTCGGCGTCGCCTGCGACGTGGCGGACGAGCAGGCGGTCGACGCCGCGTTTGCCACCGTCGAGGAGCAACTCGGCGCGGCCTCGGTCCTCGTGCTCAACGCCGGCATCTACCCGATCGTGCCGTTCGAGGAGATGACCATGGCGGTGTGGCAGCGGACGATCGACGTGAACCTCACCGGCGGGTTCCTCTGCGCGCGCCGGGTTCTGCCGGGGATGCGCACGGCCGGGTACGGGCGCATCGTGGCGATGGGCTCGAGCGCGGGCAAGGCGGGCGGCGCCCGCAGCGTGGCGGCGTACGCGGCGTCGAAGGCCGGGATCATGACGCTCGCGAAGTCGATCGCGAACGAGTACGCCGCGTTCGGCGTCACCGCGAACGCCCTGGCGCCGGCGCTGATCGACACCGAGATGATCGCCGGGACCCGCGACCTCGTCTCACGGATCCCGGTCGGGCGGTTCGGCACGCCGGACGAGGTCGCGGCGCTCGTGGCCTTCCTGTGCTCCGCCCATGCCGGCTACATCACCGGCGAGGTCACCGACATCAACGGCGGCTTCCTCGTCGACTGATCGCCGCAGGGACGTTAGGCCCTGCCGAGCCCCGGGTCGGAGGGATGCTCGGCGAGCGGCGAGACGTCGACCTCGAGCCAGGGGAAGAACGGCAGCGACGACACGGCGGCGTGCAGTTCGGTCGCGTCCGCGGCCTCCCAGACCCCGACGTTCGCCCACCGGCCGGGGACGCGCCACAGCCGGCGCAGCGTGCCGGCGTCGCGGAGCTCGCGGGCGCGCTCTGCCTCGAGGGCGACGAGCTCGGCCTTGCGCGCCTCGTCGCCGTCGGCCGGCCAGCGCACCTCGATGTGGACCAGGAACTCCACCGGTGCCTACCGCCCAGCTGCCGGCAGGCTGATCGTGGCGACCGCGTAGGGCCGCAGGGCCAGCCGGAGCTCGCCGCCGGCAAGCGCGTGCTGCTCGGCCGCCGCGTCCCGGTAGGCCTCGGGTTCGCGCATGGCCTGCTCGGCGGTGGTCTCGTCGAGCATCCGCACGGACGCACGATCGCCCCCGAGTGGTCCGACGACCGCCTCCTGGTCGGCGGCGGTGAGGTTCGCGAGCAGCACCCGGACGCCGTCGGCCGAGGACAGGGCGACACCCTCGACGGCAAGCGGCTCCGAGGAGCGCGCGGCGAGCACGCGGGCATCCGGGGACGCGAGGACGTCGCGGAGGACGTGGTAGACGCAGAAGGCGTCGCCGGGACGGGAGGGGAAGCCCTCCGGCGAACCGGCCGCGGTCTCCAGCACCCCGCGCCAGCCGGTGGTCTCGTAGTAGGTGGCGGAGGCCACCCCGGCCTGCATGAGCGAGGAGAGGCTGCCGACCGTCCAGGCCGCGCCGAGAAGCGACGACTGGCGGACGTCGACCGCACCCGGGAGCCCGTTCCCGGCCGGTGGGGGACCGGCCGGGAACGGCCCGGTGCGCCCGATCAGCGTGATCGGGCTGACGTGGATCGGGACGTCGCCGAGCGACCGCAGGAAGCGGACCATGTCCGCCTGGCAGGAGACGTTCTCCATCAGCGACAGGTCGTCGCAGGCGTGAACCTGCGGGTTGAGCGAGTAGGCGACCCCGTCCATCGCGGTCAGGTCCGGGCGGTCGCGGTTGATCTCGACGAAGAACTGGTCCGTGCCGCCGACCACGGGTGCGCCGCCGATCGCGGCGGCGAGGCGTTCCTTCGCCAGGCGCACGACCTCGACGGGAGTCGTGCCGCGGAGTTCGCTGAAGCCCTCGACGTCTGCGAAGACCAGGACTCGGGCGACGGCGACGTCGGTGGCCGCCAGCGCGTCCGCGAGCCGGTCGAGCTCGTCACCCGCCCGGTCGGTCACGAAGACGGCCAGCTCCAGGGCCGTCTCCGTGCAGCGGGCCGCCCCGACCGCGCGCTGCAGCTCGGCCCGGTGCCCGTCCAGCCCGAAGTGCAGGTCCGCGCGCAGGTGGGCGGGCGCGAGGGCCGCGAGCAGCTCGCACTCGCGGCCGTCCAGACCGCCGCCGTGGCTGGCCATGCCGAGCCCGATGGCCGGGACGCGACCGAGCGGCTCGCCGACCTGGAGGCGGTGCGGTCCGGAAGGCGCGGTGCGCGTCGGCGGTTCGCCGCCGAACGAGATCGTCACCTGCTGGCGCAGCCGCGCGCCCGGCTCGATGCTCATCGGGTAGCCTCGGCTCAGCGGTGTCCCGTAGGTCTTGTAGTTGCCGTCCCCCCAGTTGCGGTGGTCCTGCATCTCGAAGGAGTCGCCGTCGAAGGAGAACCGGACCTCGAGCCCGTCGCCGAGGTCGACGGTCAGCTCGTCGAAGAACG
>JACCXR010000195.1 GCA_013696915.1 Euzebyaceae bacterium | reverse complement strand
GAGAGCCACTGCCCGAACAGCGCGCCCGAGGCCGGGACGAGCGGACCGGTCGGCCGCGTCGGCGTCGCGTTGGCCGGGAGGGCGCCGAGCGTCGCGAAGAGGAGCCCGGCGACGATCAGCGCGGCGGTGGTCCTGAGTGCGGCAGACATCGGACGGTCCCTTTGCGGAAGGCGGTTGGCTCGTTGCATTCCGTTTCGGTCCGTCGGCGTCGCAGCTTGAGCACGTCCTGTCCCCGTCGCAGCCTCTCGGACGGTCGGCCCACCACCCGACCAGCTTTGCCTGTACCATCACGGACAGTGCGGCGACCTCTACGGTTCGCCACCGGACTCGACGGCGACTCGGGCGGCTTGGCGGCCGGTCCACGGGCGGACGCGTGAAGGAGGAACCGCGACATGCGGTTGGGGTCCACTGCCATCCTGACCGCCCTGGCGGCCGAGGCCGACCGCGGCGGAGTCGTTGCGTGGCTGACCCAGCCCGCGGTCCTCATCGCCCTGCTCGTCGTCGGTGTCGGCGCCCTGCTCTACGGTGCGGACCGCCTCGACAACTCGTCGTCCTGGGGTGCCGGGCGCGACGGACGGGGAGCCAGGGTCGCGCTCGCTGCGGTGGCGGTCCTCGTCCTGACGGGCGGCGCGGCGGCGTGGTGGCGGACGTCGGACGGCGCCACGACGAGGTTGATCGAGGGCACGTCGTCCCAGGAGGCGCAGAGCGAGGACGGCCTCGGCGACGGCGTGGTCGCCGGTGACCCGGACGGTCCGGTCGCGCCCGCTCCGCCCAGTCCCGCGAGCGCCCCTGCGGTCTCGGCGTTCGACGCGGTCGAGCAGGCCGTCGCGGCCAGCCAGCAGGCGTACCCGGACGGCCAGGCCGAGAACGTGCTCCTGGCGCGCGCCGCCCCGTCCGCCGAGGCGCTGGCCGCGGCCGGTCTCCAGGGTCTGTTCGACAGCCCGTTGCTGCTGACCGACAGCGCGGTGCTCTCCCCGGAGACCGCGGCCGAGATCGACCGCCTGGGGACACCGTCGATCCACATCCTCGGCGGGGACCGCGCGGTGGCGCCGGCGATCGAGGAGCAGCTGGCGGCCACCGGCCATGCCACGCACCGCCATGCCGGCCCGACCGGCATCGAGACCGCGATCAGCATCGCCGAGCTCCACTTCCCGGATGCGACCACCGCGATCCTCACGCGGGCCTACGACAGCAGCGCCGACGCGACCGACGCGTTCGCCGACTCGCTGGCGGCGGGAGGCCTGGCGGCGGCGCGGCAGCTGCCGGTGCTGCTCACCGCGGCCGGCGGGCTCAGCGAGACCACCCGCCAGTACCTCGAACGGTCGCTGGTGAGCAACGTGGTGGTCGTGGGCGACCTCACCAAGATCAGCGGGCAGGTCGTCACCGATCTCGCCGGCCTCGGCATCGAGTCGTCCAGGGTCGCCGGGTCGGACCGCTACGCCACCGCCGTGGCCATCGCCCAGCTGCCGGACTTCGCCGACGCCGGCGCCGTCCTCCTGGTGGAGGGCTCGCGGGCCTCGGTCTGGCCGGGCGGCTCGCTCGCCGCGGTCATCGCGAGCCGTGAGGACGCGCCGATCCTGCTCACCGACTCAGACGAGCTGCCGGAGGCAACGGCGACCTACCTCGAGGCCCGACGGTTCGTGCCGACCCGGCTGGTCTGCGGCCCCGGCGTGACGGCCACCGCCTGTGCTGCCGCGGAGGCGATCTCCGTCACGACCTGATCCCCCGCGTGCGGGCGAACCGCCGGCCTTGGCCGGTTCAGCCCAGGGTCTGCGTGACCGCCGCGTCAACCGCCGCCGCCACCGCACCCTCGCCGCCATAGACGTAGACCGTGCTCGGACCGGGCTCGGCTGCCAGGTAGTCGCGCACGGCGTCGGGCAGCCGGTCCGGGTCGGTGAGCAGCAGCGGGCCGGCGTGGTGACCGATGTGGGGACCGCCGACCAGCGAGTCGGCGAAGTCGGTGCCGCTGGCGATGCCGACCGCGCCGCCGGCCGGGAAGAAGGCCCTGGCCGCGAGCACGGCGGTCTCGTAGCGGTCGGCGCCGGTGATCGCGACCGCGCCGGGGTCCGCGGCGGCGGCCGGGCCGCCGACGGCGAATCGCACCGCCTCGGGCCGAGCGGCCAGGTATGCCCGGACCTCCTCGGGCAGGTCCTCGTCGTCGGTGAGCAGCACGGCGCCGCCGCGCGCGGCGGCGGCTCCCGCAGTCAGGGCGTCGGGGAAGTCGGCTCCGGTCGCGAGGAGCAGCTGCTCCGGGTCGCCGAGCCCCTGGTGGGCGATGAGCACGGCGGTCGTGTACCTGGTCGAGCCCGCGTACCGCCTGATGCCGTAGCCGGCCACCGTCAGGGCGGACTCGACCTCGGGGCCGATCGCCGCGGAGCCTCCGAGAAGGTGGACCTGCCCGCCCGGCGCCAGGACCCGGCGGATCTCGCCGAGGACGACGTCGGGCAGCGCGTCACCGGGGGTCAGCAGGAGCGGTCCGTCCTGCTGCACCGCCAGGGGGGCTCCCGCGAGCGCGTCGGCGAACGTGTCCGCACGGGCCAGCACGACCGCGGCCGCGGCACCGTCCGCGTAGGCCTCGCGAGACACGACGACCGCCGTGGAGACGCGGTCCACCCCCCCGAGGCGATGTACGACTGGCGTCGGTTCTCCGGGCGCCGGTTCTCCGGGCGCCGCGGGCAGCGGGAATCCCCATGGCACCGGGGGCGGCGTTGCGCGGCCGTCCGGCGGAGGCTCGGGGGCTGGCGGCGGCTCGGCTGGCGGAATCTCCGCGGACGGGGGCGGCTCGGGAGGGGGAGTCGGCTCCGGCGCGGGCGGCGGCTGTGGGGCGGGTGGTGGCTCGGGAGCCGGCGGAGGCGGAGCAGGTGCCGGAGGCGGGGGCGAAGGCGCAGGCGGCGGTGCGGGCGGCACGGAGCCGACCGAGGTGCCCTGGTAGAACCACGCGGGGAAGTACAGGAGCTTCCCGCTCTCGCTGAGCAGCAGCGCGTCGTACCCGGCTCCGGCGAAGGCCGCACCCTCCACCTGCTCGTTGCCGCCGTCGCGGCGGTACGACTGGGCGTGCGCCGGCGGGCGGGACGCCAGGTCGGCCAGCAGCGCGCCGCCCGACAGGCCGGTGGCGGGGGTGGTGTAGACCCACATGTCGTACGCGGCGGTCGTGACCAGCAGCCGGCGACCGTCCAGCGACAGGTCCGCCGCCGTGATCAGCTTCTCGAAGCCCCCCGGCGGTGGCGTCACGTCGGCGACGTGCTGCAGCGTCACCGTCGAGCCGTCGGACAGGCTCGGGAACGTGAAGATCCCGGCGTGGCGCCGCTTCGAGATCAGGTACGGCGCGCCGTCGTGCACCACCAGCGCCTCGGAGTTGACGCCGCGGCATCCCCCCTTCGTCGCCGAGTCGGGCCAGCGGAAGGGGTAGCTGGCGACCACGTCGGCCTGGGATGCCGTGTACGGGTCCGGTTCCCGGACCTTGTGGAGCACCGCGCTGCTGCGCCCACAGCCGTTGTCACCGATGTCCCCGATCCACAGGAAACCGCGGTCGTCGGCGGCGATGTCCTCCCAGTCGTGGTTGGGGACCGGGACGCTGACCCGCCGGAAC
>JACCXR010000194.1 GCA_013696915.1 Euzebyaceae bacterium | reverse complement strand
GCGCAGAGGTGGGGCCGGACGCGCTGGACGGCACCGCCGGCACGTCGGGTCTCGGTACGGCGGGTCTCGGCGCCGCGGTAGCCGGCGGCGGCGGCGCCGACGGCCGCCTGGACGAGGCGCGCCTGCGCGCCGTGCCGTCACTGCTGGGCGCGATGCCGGGCGGGGTGGACGTCGGCACGCTCATCCACGCGGTCCTGGAACGCACGGATTTCGCGGCGGACGACCTCAACGGCGCGCTCCGGGAGGAGCTCGACCGGGCGAGGGACCGGCGGCACCTCGAGCTCGGCGACCCCGACACGGTGGTGGCCGGGCTGACAGCGGCCATCTGCACGCCGCTCGGGCCGCTCGTGGACGACCTGCGCCTGCGCGACGTCGGGACCGGCGACCGCCTCGACGAGCTCGACTTCGAGCTCCCGCTCGCGGGAGGGGACGCGCCCACCGCCACCGTGACCGTCGATGGCATCGCCGCCCTGCTGCGCCGCCACCTGCCTCCCGGCGACCCGCTCGAAGGCTACGCGGACCGGCTGGTGGACCCGGCGCTGGACCGCGACCTGCGCGGCTACCTCGCCGGCAGCCTCGACCTCGTCGTGCGGACCCTTGACGCCGGCGGGGACCAGCGGTTCGCCGTGGTCGACTACAAGACGAACTGGCTCGGCGTCGACGGGGAGGAACTGAGCGCCTGGCACTACCGCCCGGCGGCACTCGCCGACGCGATGCACCGCGCGCACTACCCGCTCCAGGCCCTGCTCTACACGGTGGCGCTGCACCGCTACCTGCGCTGGCGGCTGCCCGGGTACACCGCGGACCGCAACCTCGCCGGCGTGCTCTACCTGTTCGTGCGCGGCATGACCGGCGCCACCGCGCCGCGCATGGAGGGGCAGCCGTGCGGGGTGTTCGCGTGGCGTCCGGCCGCCGCGCTGGTCGAGGCGCTGAGCGACCTGCTCGACCGCGGGGCGGTGGCGGCGTGACCGGTTGGCGCGCTCGGGCGCATCCGGTCGGCGCCCGTTCGGCCTGCGGGACGGTGGCGCCGTGACGGCCCTGGCCGGTGCCGAGCTCGACCCGTTCGACGCCCGCCGCGCGCTGAGCGCCGAGGGGCTCCTCGCGGAGTTCAACGACGCCGGCGTGCTCGCGGCGGCCGACGTCCACGTCGCCCTGCGGCTCGCCCGCCTCTGCGCCGTCAACGACGAGGCCGTACTGCTCGCGGCGGCGCTGGCCGTCCGGGCCCCACGCCTCGGCCACGTGTGCACCGACCTCGCGACGATCGCCGGGACCGCCGCCGTCGACCTCGACGCGCCGGCCGACCTTGGAACGCTCCCCTGGCCGGCGCCGGCGGCGTGGGTCGCGCGGGTCGGGGACAGCGCAATGGCGGCGACGGGGGAGGATCCGTCGGCGCGCCTCCCCCTCCGCCTGGTCGGGACGAGGCTGTACCTCGACCGGTACTGGCGCCAGGAGCGGCAGGTGGCCGACGACCTGCGGTCGCGGTCGGCGGAGGCCGTCGACGGCATTGACATGCCGCTGCTGTCCGCGGGGCTGGCGCGCCTGTTCGACGGCGGCGCACCCGACCACCAGCGGCTGGCGGCCGCGTCGGCGGTGCTGCGGCGCTTCGCGGTGGTGGCGGGCGGCCCCGGGACCGGCAAGACGACGACGGTCGCGCGCATCCTCGCGCTGCTCGACGAGCAGGCGGCGGTCGCCGGTCAGCCCGCGCCGCGCGTGGCGCTCGCCGCGCCCACCGGCAAGGCCGCAGCCCGCCTGGAGGAGGCGGTGCACTCCGAAGCGGCACGGATCGACGTCGGCGCCGCCACCCGTGGACGCCTGCTCGCGATGGAGGCGTCCACGCTCCACCGGCTGCTCGGCTGGCGGCCGGACAGCCGCAGCCGATTCCGCCACCACCGCGGGAACCGGCTGCCCCACGACGCCGTCGTCGTGGACGAGACCTCGATGGTGTCGCTGTCGCTCATGGCGAAGCTCGTCGAGGCCGTGCGCGCGGGGGCCCGCCTCGTGCTCGTCGGCGACCCGGAGCAGCTGGCGTCGGTGGAGGCCGGGGCCGTGCTCGGCGACATCGTGGGCCCGGCGACCGAGGGGTTGCGACTGCGGCCGCCGGCGCGGGCGGCGCTGGCAGCGGCGTCCGGCCACGCCGTCCCGGCGACGGAGCCGCCGGCGGGCACGACTGTGGGCGAC
>JACCXR010000192.1 GCA_013696915.1 Euzebyaceae bacterium | reverse complement strand
CCGGGACCTCCTTCCCTGCGGGGAGGGGCTCGAAGTCCCCCGATGTCGGCGGGTCGACGCGCCACCGTGGCCTGAAGCCGCGCGGCGAGTCGCCGGTCGGCTGCGGCATCGGACGCAGTGCCGGCGTACGATGGCCGGCAGGCTGGCGACCCCACGTGATTCGGGCCCATGCTGCTCGCCGTCGCCGTCGCCGTCTTCGTCCTCGTGTGTCTCGCACTGCTCGGTGGCGGCCAGCGACTGGTGCGGTGACGCTGCTCGATCGGCGTCGACGAGACCCGGCGACGAGTCGGACATCGCCGCGACCGCCGCGAGGACCACGGGGAGCTCTGCTCGCCCGTGCGCCAACGCCAGCTCGGCGACGGGGCTGCGCGTGGGCTGCGGGTCGGCGCCGTCGATCCCATCGCCCGGCCGGCGAAGCTCACGGCCGGTCGAGGTGGCGGTCGAGGCCGGGCAGCGCCAGGTCGTACACCCCGCGTCCCTGTCGCAGGAGGATGCCCGCATCGACGAGCCGGCGGAGCGTGGAGCCGATCGTCGCGCTCCCGCCGCGCCCGAGCTCGGCGGCGATCCGGTCGGCGGTGCGGCTGCCGGCGGGCAGCCCCGCCACGGCGTCGACGACCCGGCGTTGCAGCGCCGACAGGCGCCCGAGGCGCTCCTGGTAGAACGCCGTGATCGTGGGGACGGCGAGCATCGCGGCGCGGTCGATGTCGTCGGGGGTGATCACCGGCCCGTCGCCGGAGGCCCAGGCGTGCTAGCCGTAGACGTGAAGAAGTAGGGGTAGCCGTCGATCAGCTCGACGATGCGATCGAGGGCGAAGCCGTCCCAGTCGACGCCGTGCGGCCGCGTGAACTCCGGCAGCGCCTTGCGGACCGCGCTCTCCGGCAGTGGCCCCAGCTCGATCGGCCGGGACCGCGACATGAAGGTCGCGGCCGCGCGCGCGATCGCGTCCGGCAGGTTCGGCAGTCCCGCGAGCACCACGGCCAGCGGCGGGCTCGACCGCAGCGTCCGTCCGGACGCGGTGTCGCGCTCGGTCAGCACGTGCTTCTGGGCGTCCTGCAGGGCGTAGAGCAGCGGCGCCAGCTCGGCGGTGTCGGCGTTCTGCGCCTCGTCGAGCAGCAACACCAGGCCCGTGCCCCGGTCGCGGGCCAGCAGTGCCGCGTCGACCAGGAGGCGCCGGAGATCCTCTTGCGTGTCGCCGGTCGTGCGCGCGGCGTCGGGCGTGACCGGTCGCCCGCGGTACTCGAGGTGCCAGGCCTCGCCGCCGTAGCGCAGGCCGACCGCGGTGAGGAACCGCAGGACCGCGAGGACCCTCCGGACCGTCCGGTCGGTTGGGCTGTGCGCCGCGATCGTGCGGCCGAGCTCGCCCACGAGGCGGCCGACGAAGCCGGCGCCGGGGGCGACGGTCAGCGACGTCACCCACAGCCCCGAGTCGCTCGCCCACTGCTCGTACTCGCCGAGCAGCACGGTCTTGCCGATGCCGCGGATGCCCTGGACCCGCCGGGCCTGTTCGTAGATGCCCGCGCGCGTGCGCGCCGCCATCACTTCGAGGTCCCGGAACTCCGGCTCCCGGCCGGCGAACACCCGCGGCAGGGCCCCGTAGCCCGGCGTAAACGGGGTCGAGAGCGGATCCCGCAACGGCGGCACTGTTGCCATCAGCGGCAATATTACCATTGTTGCCAGGCCAGCGACCGGGACGTGGCCGCGCTCGGCGGCTGGGACGACTCCGCCGGCTGGGGCGCCTCGGCCGCGTCTGCCTTCGAAGCGACTAGCGGCGGCCCATGCCGACGCCCTGCTGGCGCTGGTAGTGCTTGCCCTCCGTCTGCAGCGAGGGCGCGACCATGACCTCCGCGCGCTGGAACTCCTTGATGGTCGCATAGCCGCAGGTCGCCATCGAGGTCCGCAGCGCCCCGAAGAGATTGCGGGTGCCGTCGTTCTCGATCGCCGGGCCGAGCAGGATCTCCCGCAGCGACCCGATCTGGTCCACGCGCACCCGCGCGCCACGGGGAAGGTCGGCATGGAAGGTCGCCATGCCCCAGTGGCAGCCGCGACCAGGCGCCTCCTCGGCGCGGGCGAGCGGCGAGCCGAGCATCACGGCGTCGGCGCCGCAGGCGATCGCTTTCGCGACATCCCCGCCCGTGCGCATGCCGCCGTCGGCGACGATGTGGACGTACCGGCCGGTCTCCTCAAGGTGCCGGCTGCGGGCGCCGGCCGCGTCGGCGATCGCCGTCGCCTGCGGCACGCCGATGCCGAGCACCCCCCGGGTGGTGCAGGCGTTGCCCGGCCCGACGCCGACGAGGATCCCGGCGGCGCCCGTGCGCATCAGGTGCAGCGCCGTCGAGTAGCTCGCGCACCCACCGACCACCACCGGGATGTCGTAACGGGCGATGAAGTCCTTGAGGTTGAGCGGCTCGCTGCGGGTCGAGACGTGCTCGGCCGAGACGACCGTCCCCTGGATGACGAGGATGTCCAGCCCGGCGTCGAGCGCGAGCTTGTGCCAGCGCTCGACCTTCTGCGGCGTCAGACTGGCCGCGGCCGTGACCCCGGCCGCCTTGAGCTCCTCGATCCGCCGGCCGATCAGGTCCTCCTGGACCGGCGCCGAGTAGATCTCCTGCATGCGCGCCGTCGCGAGCGACGCGTCGAGCTCGGCGATCTCGGCCAGCAGCGGCTCGGGGTCCGGGTACCGGGTCCAGAGCCCCTCCAGGTTGAGAACGCCGAGCCCACCGAGCCGCCCGAGCTCGATCGCGGTCCGCGGCGACACGACGCCGTCCATCGCCGACCCCAGCAGCGGCAGGGCGAACTCGTAGGCGTCGATCTGCCAGCTGACGTCGACGTCCTCGGGGTCCCGGGTCCGGCGCGACGGGACAATCGCGATGTCGTCGAACCCGTAGGCCCGGCGGCCGCTCTTGCCGATGCCGATCTCGATCTCCGCCACCGTCGCCACTCCTCGGCTCGCTGGGCTGGACCCGGGTACGCCAGGGCGACCGGGCGGGGAAGGGTGGCCTCACTGTAACCGCGGCGGCGGCCACGCGCCGCACCGGTAGCCTCCCGGCGTGCGCGCGCTCCTCACCTACGGGCCCGGCATCCCCCGGTACCTGGCACTGTGGATCGCCGCTGCGCCGCTGCTGGCGGCCGCGCTCGTCGTCCTGCGGGCCCGGCCGCGCGCCGCACTCGCCATCGGCCTGTCTACCCTGCCGACGTTCCTGCTCCACAACCCCCCGGCGTGGTTGCCCTTCCCGCTCCGCTGGCTGATCCTCACGGGCATCCTCGTGGCGCTGGGCCTGTGGCTCGCCGGACGGCTGCGCGGCGATGCGCCGCCCGACGCCGCCGCGCGGCCCGCCCGGTGGCCGCTCGTGCTCGGCCTCGCGGCCCTCGCGATCGTGCTGCGCGCGCCGCTGGCGTGGCTCGACCCCGGCATCGCCGACATCCCCCGCGCCTCGGAGACGGCGGCCCGCCAGCTTCTGGACGGCCGCAACCCGTGGACCCAGCCGAACCCCGAGACCGTCGCCGGCACCTACCAGTACCCGGCGGGGTCGCTGCTCGCCCACCTGCCCTTCGTCGCCCTCGCCCCCCGGGAGCTCGCGGGCGAGGCGTGGGCCGGGGCGCGCCTGACCGTGCTGGCCGGCGAGGTCGCCGCCGTGGTGGCGCTCGCGCTGGCGGGGGCCGCGGCCGGTCACCCGCGGGGCGGGGTGATCGCGGCGGCCGCCTACGCCCTCTCGCCGACGTTGATCCGGGACTCCGGGATGACGGTCGCCAACGACCTGCTGCTCGGCTTGGCCGCCCTGGGGGCGGCGGTCGCCCTCGCCCGGGGGCGTGTAGCGCTCAGCGCCGTGCTCGCCGGCGTCGCCGTGAGCGTGAAGCCGGCGGCCGTCGTCCTCCTGCCGCTCCTGCTCGCGGCGGCGGGGCCACGGGCGGCGCTGCTCGCCGCCGCGGTCCCCGTGCTCCTGCAGATGCCGTTCCTCCTGTGGCCCGCACCCGGCCTGCACGGGATCGCCGCCATCCTCGAGCCCGTCGGGCGCAGCGAGCCCGGCGCCGTCCTGGAGTACTCGACCTGGGCGCCGGTCTACCGGCTCGTCGGGACCGGCGAGGCTGCGCTCCGGGCCGTCGGCAGCCTCGGCGCGGGCATCGGCCTCGCCGGGGGGTGGTGGGCCGGCCGCAAGCTCAGAGCCGCCCCGGCGCCGGCCTCGACCGCGCGCACCGCCGCCGCCTTCTCCTTCGCGCTCCTGGTGCCCTTCCTCTTCGCGTTCGTTCAGCGGACGAACTACCAGGACTGGTACCTGGCCCCGTTCCTCCTCTGCGCCGGGCTCGTGGGCGCGCCTTCCCACAGCCGGGGCAGGGTCCGGCGCCGAACCGTCGCCCGTGAGTCGATAGGCTTTCGCGTCGATGAGTGACGACTTCGACGACGGGACCGAAGACGACGACGTCGCCCCCGTCCCCCTGGACCGCCGCGAGGCGGCGCGGGTCCGGCGGGACCTCGACGACCTCGCCGCCTTCCGTCACACCTTCGAGGCGGAGGGCTTCAAAGGCGTCAGCCTGTTCTGCGACGACTGCCTCACCGACCACTTCTACGGGTGGGAGATGCTCGAGCACAACCTGAGGGCGCTGCTGGAGTCGGGCGAGACGCCGATGCACGAACCGGCCTACGACCCATCGCCCGAGGACTACGTCGACTGGGACTACGCGCAGGGCTACCTCGACGGCATGGCGGACGCCGGCGGGCCGGTCCTCCCGGTCCACGCCACGCCCGTCGGCGGGTGTCCGTTCTGCGGCGTCGCGCTGCCGGACGGCGGTGAGCCGGTCGTCCACTGCCCGACCTGCGGCACGCACCTCGGGCCGGCGCGCATCGCGAAGGCGCTGCTCGAGCGCGGCTGGGCGGCGGCGGACGTCACCGAGCTGCTGCGCGGCGCCAGGGTCCCGCCGCTGCGCGGACTGCCCGGCGGTTGACCGCCGTCGGCGGGCCGGCCCGCGGTGCACACTGGCGGGCGTGGATGACAGCGAGGGCACCGTGGTCGCGCGCCGGCAGGTGGGATCGGCGGCGCTGGTCGTGGTCAGGGGGGACCTCACCGCGCAGCGGGTCGACGTGGTGGTGAACGCCGCCAACGAACGGCTCGCGCACGGCGGCGGCGTCGCGGCGGCGCTGGCCCGCGCCGGCGGCCCCGAGGTCCAGGCAGAGTCCGACGCGTGGGTCGCCCGTCACGGGCCGGTCGGTTCGGGCCGAGCGGCCGTCACGACCGCCGGGCGGATGCCCGCTGACCGGATCGTCCACGTCGTCGGGCCGCGGTGGCGCAGGGATCGGGACAACGAGCCGCGGCTCCGGGCGGCGGTGACCGCAGCCCTCGACGCCGCCGACGCCGCCGGGGCCACGACGGTCGCGCTGCCGGCGATCTCCGCCGGCATCTTCGGCTACCCCCCAGCCGAGGCCGCCCGCGCGATCGCCCGGGAGGCGGCCCGTTGGCTGGCGGGGGCCCCCCGGTCGGTGCGCGAGGTGCGGCTGGTCGGCTACGACGCGGCCCTGTCCGGGCTCTTCGCCGACGCCGTCGAGGCGGCAGGCGCCTGACGCCAGCCCCACTCCCGGTTCACTCCCCCCGGGCGGACGGCCGCGGGGCTTCGGCTCAGCAGCGGCTCAGGCGCCCAGCCACTGGGTGGGAACGGCCCCCAGCGCCCGCAGCAGCGGTTTCGCGCTGCCCATGCGGCCCGTCAGCGCGCCGAGGTCGCCGCTCAGGCGGAGGCGGCGGAGCATCACGGCGATCGGAATGTCGAGCTCGCCACGGACCAGCTGGCGCCAGCGTTCGTAGTCGGCGGTCAGCGTCAGCCGGGGGACGTCGGGGCTGTGGGGCACCGGCGTCACGTCGGCGCCGTCCCCCGCCGGCCGGATCGCGACGTCGTAGCTGTGCCGCTCCGGCAGCGGGCCGGCTGGTTCGATGACGAACCGGTACACCCCGTCCAGCGCGGCCGCCACCGATCCGGCGTCGGGGTCGGCAGCCAATTCGGCGCAGAAGGCGCTGATCCACTGTTCACTCGGGAAGACCGGCACGGCTCGCTCCTCGACGAAGGGCACGAAAAGGCCCCGGGCGGGCCGAAGCCTACCCGGGGCCTGACGGTGGCTCGGTCAGCCGGTCAGCCGGCCGTGGACCGGCTGCGGATCCTGGCGGCGAGCAGCGAGGCCGCTCCCACACCGATGAGCCCGGCGGCCAGCGCCATCCAGACCGTGACCTCGAATCCGGTGCTCGCGAGGGCGCCCTGCGCGACACCCGTGGAGCTCAGCGACGGCTGCGCCGCCGTGCCGCCGCTTGGAGCGGTGCCGGCGTTCGGCGCCGTGCCGCCCGGAGCCTGAACCGGCGTGATGACGACCGGCGAGACGTCCGTGCAACCGCCCGGAGGCACGGGATAGCACGCGGCCTCCTGCGCTCCGGCCGCCGCGGCCGGCGCGACCAGCGCCAGCGAGACGATGAGCAGGACCAGACCTGCCCGCAACTGCGTTCCCATGACATTTCCTCCGAGATTGGCCCCGCCTTCGAGGCTACGCTGCGTATCTTTCTGATTGCACAGTACCACACGCTCACGCACTGTAACACCCCCAGTCAGGAGAAAAGCGGCGAAGACAGCCAAAGGGTCAGCCGCGCCCAGGTGCCGTCCGGCGCGGGGAGCCCGAAGGTCACCTCCACCGCCAGGTCGCCCTGCGCCTCGTCCTCCACGACCACCCTCCCGTCGCGCACGGTGGCGCCGCGTGGCATCGATCGCACCTCGGTCCCTTCCGGCACCGCGACCGTCAGCCGCAGACGCGTCGGCGGGATGGTGGTCTGATGCTGGTAGGTGAAGCGGTACGTGACCAGCTCGCCGTCCTGGGTCCAGGCGTCAGGGGTCCGGACGCGGTAGGTCAGCTGCTGCTCCCCCCCGCTGGCCATGGCATGCCACGACCCGACGACGGGATGCCCGAGCTCGGTCTGGAGCGTGTCGTCGAGAGCGCCGGCCTCGACCGGAGCCTCGATGATGGTCGCGCCCGTCGCCGCGTACAGGCTCACCAGCGA
>JACCXR010000173.1 GCA_013696915.1 Euzebyaceae bacterium | reverse complement strand
CTGGTCCGCCGACCCCCTCGCCGTCGAGGACCCACGCGTGCTGGACTGCCTCGCCACGGTCGTCGGCGGCCGGACCGTGTTCGGGCGTCTGAGTCGTGAATCGCCGAGGCTCGCCCGAGGCGATTCTCATGACCTCGCTGGTGGCGGTCGCGCAGCGACCGCCATGGGATGCTGTTGGGGGCGGGGATGGCCGTGCGGGTGTGGAACCGCACCGCGGTCACGGCCCGGCCGCTCGCGGCCGACGGGGCGACCGTCGCCACGAGACCACAGGACGCGGTGGAGGGCGCGGACGTCGTGCTGACGATGCTCTCCGACGGCGGTGCGGTCGAGGAGGTCATGGCAGGCGGCGCGCTCGCGGCGATGGACGACGCGGCGGTGTGGCTCCAGATGAGCACCGTCGGCCTCGAGGCGACCGAGCGGCTCCCCCGCCTCGCCGGTGAGCGCGGCGTCGGGTTAGTCGATGCGCCCGTGCTCGGCACCCGGGGGCCCGCCGAGAAGGGCCAGCTGCTGGTCCTCGCGTCCGGACCGCCGCAGTGCCGGGAGCGCTGCGACGAGGTCTTCGACGCGGTGGCCGCACGGACGATGTGGCTCGGCCCGGCCGGCGAGGGCAACCGCCTCAAGCTGGTCGTGAACGCGTGGCTGCTCGGGCTCGTCGGGGCCCTCGCCGAGACGATCGCGCTCGCCCGGGCCGTCGGCGCGGACCCCGAGCGCTTCCTCGAGGCGATCGACGGCGGACCGGTCGGCGTCCCCTACGCCCGGCTCAAGGGCCGTGCGATGATCGACGGCGACTTCCCGACGAGCTTCCCGCTCCGCCTGGCGGGCAAGGATCTCGGCCTGGTGCGCGAGGCCGCGGCCGCAGCAGGTCAGCCGCTCCCGGTCGCGGACGCGCTGGCCGCGCAGGTCGAGCGGGCGGTGGCCGCCGGCCACGGCGACGAGGACCTGGCGGCGATCGTGCGGGCCTGAACCGACCGGCCGTAGCGACCGGCCGTAGCGACCGGCCGTACCGACCGGTCGTAGCGACCGGTCCGGGGCGGTCAGGCGGCGGCGCGGAGCGTGCGCCGGCCGACCCAACCGAGGAACTGGGCGGTGAAGCGTGGGTCCTGTGCGCCCCAGGCGTGGCGCAGCGCGCCGTGCAGCTCGGGGCAGGCCGCGACGACCTCGACGAGGCAGTCGGCCCGGCGCCGCAGCAGCTCGAGGCGGGTGACCCGGAGCAGCCGGGCGACGGCGGCGTGCGCGGCCGGGTCGGCGCGGTGGAGCGCGTCGAGGAGCGCGGGGTCACGGTCGAGGATGCGCCGGTACGTCTCCGCCGAGGTCGGCATGGTCGTCTCCCTGCCTCGCGCTGCCGTTGCTGTCCCTCTCACCATCGGTCCCGGCGGGGCGCGTTGAATGGCCCGAAGTGATGAAATCCGCCGGCGTCCGCAGCCCGGCGTAGCACAGGGCGCTGACGGCGAGCACGCCCGCCGCGACCGCCCAGGCGAGCGGGATCCCGCGCCCGGCGGCCAGCGCCGGCAGCGTGATGCTGCCCGCCAGCCCGCCCACCTGCACCGCGAGCGAGTCGGCCGACAGGATCGTGGACCGCTGCGCGCTGCCGACGCTGCGGTGGAGCAGCTCGGCGTGCAGCGGGCCGACGATACCGAGCAGGAAGTAGCAGGACGCGAAGGCGGTGACCGCGGGCAGCAGGCGCGGCGAGGCGGCGAAGCCGAGCAGTGCGAGCGACTGCAGTGCCCGGCCGACCAGGCACGCCACCCCGGTCCGTCCGCGGAGCAGCATCGCGCAGCGCGGCGCGAGCGCCGAGCCCAGGGCGGAAGCGGCGAAGACCCCCGCGAGGGTGAAGCCGAAGACCTGGGTGTTGCCGGCGGCTCCGCCGACCAGCTCGGCGACCCGGGGCTGCCACAGCGCCTCCACGGCGATCAGTCCCACACCGACCGCCGTCATCGACAACAGCAGGCGGCGCACGACCCGGTCCGTCGCGGCGATCCCGACACCGGTGCGGACGACGCGCGGGACGTCCGCGAGGCCCCGCAGGAGGGCGGCACGGCCGCGAGCCGTGCGGTGCTCCGTGACGATCGCGAGCAGCACGACCAGGTGGACGACGGCGGCGCCGAGCGCGACGGCGTACGGCAGGCTCAGCGGCGTCAGCCCGGTGCGCGCCGTCACGGTCGGCAGCAGGTGCGGCAGCAGCCCGCCGCTGATCGCTCCCACGGCCAGCCCGGCGCTCTCGACGACGCCGGCCCCGGCCAGGCCGCGCCGGATGTCGGCGGCCGGGTCGGCGGCCAGCGCGGCGTCCACGTACCAGGCCTCGAGCGCCCCGGAGGACAGGGCCCGTGCCACCGCGCCGACCACCGCGAGCGCCACGAACTGCCCCTGGTGGCCCGCGACGAGCATGCCGCCGAAGAACACGACGTCCAGCGCGGCGGCGGCCGCCAGCACCGTGCGGCGGCCGATCGCGTCCGCCAGCCCGCCCGTCGGCAGCTCGAGCGTCGCGACGGTGACACCCCAGACAGCGAAGAACACGCCGACGCCGGCCAACCCCACGCCGCGGCTCTGCAGGAACACGACCAGCAGCGGGGTCGTGAACCCCATCGACAGCCAGCGGAGGGCGATGACGGTGAGGAACACCCGTCGGGCGCGGCCGGCGGTCACAGCGCGGGCTGCCGCTGCGGGAAGGCGTGGACGAGCACGGTGACCGGCTCGACGCCCTCGGCGTCCGAGGCGCCGGGGACAGGGTCCCGCTGGTAGCGGCGGATGACCTCGCCGATCTCGGCGGTCATGGCCGCGAGCCGCTCCGGGGTCAGCCGCAGCCGGTAGTCGCTGTCGTCCGCTGCGTCCAGCCACTCCCGGCCCCAGGACGAGCGCTCGCGGACCCAGTTCTCCAGCCATCCGGCCTGCAGCGCCACGGATTGCAGCAGCAGCCAGCTCGCCGCCTCGCGGTCGGCCGGGTCGTCGACGAAGCGCGACGGGGTCCAGCGGGTGCTGCGGTGAGCGGCGCGCCACCACCGGTCACGGGCATTACCCCGGTCGGAGTCCTCCTCGACGAAGCCGTGCCGCGCCAGCTGGCGCAGGTGGTAGCTCGTGGCGCCGCTTGACTCGCCGAAGCGCTCGGCGAGCAGGGTGGCGGTGGACGGCCCGTCGAGCCGCAGGGCGCCCAGCAGCTTCAGCCGGAGAGGATGGGTGAGGGCGCGCAGCCTCTGCGGGGTGAGTTCGATCGCGGGCGCCATGCCCGCACCGTATTACCGCAAAGAAGGATTTGCAAAGGTTTCTTTGGAGTGGTCGGCGCCGGCTCCGGGTCAGATGAGGAACTCGAGGATGGCGGCGGCCAGGGCGTCCGGCTGCTCGAGCGCCAGCCAGTGCGCCGCGCCGGGGATGACCCGGACGACCGACACCGGGATCTCGCGGTGGAGCTCCTCGGTCATCGCGATCGGGGTCGAGCGGTCGTGGTCCCCGACAACCAGCAGCGTCGGCTGGCCGATGTCCTCACGCTTGATCGAGGGCGCCTGGGCCAGCGCACGGCATGCGGCCGCGTAGCTCGCCGGGTCGTTGCGCAGGAAGAGATCGCGGAGCAGCCCCACGAGCTGGGGGAGGCGGGCCTGGGTGCGGGGCGCGAGCGCCCCCGGGAGCCACTCGTCGACGAGGGCGTCCATGCCGTCGCCCTCCACGAGCTCGGCGCGCTTGAGGTAGAGCTCCTTGGTCGGCGGCTCGAACCACGAGATGCCGCCGACGAGCACGAGGTTGTCGACGGCCTCGGGCTTGTCGAGCGCGAGCTGCTGCGCGACGAGGGTGCCGAGGGAGTGGCCCACGAGCGTGACCGCCGGCAGCTCCAGCGCACCGATGAGGGCGGCGACGTCGCCCGCCCACCGCGCGATCGACGGGGAGCCGGTGCCGGGGTCGCTGCGGCCGAAGCCGCGCAGGTCGAGCGCGACGACGTGGTGGTGCAGCGACAGGTTCTCGATCACGCCGTACCAGACGTTGAGGCTGCCGCCGAGGCCGTGGACCAGGACGACCGGTGGCCCGTCGCCCTTGCTGACGTAGTGGTGCCTGACCCCGTTGAGGTCGATGAACATCGTGGCTCCAATGCTGGGAGAAGTGGCCGCAAGGCTATCCGCGATGCTCCGCGACGAGCGAGCAGCGGACGGGCCGCCGTGGCACGCATCGGGGCCGGCACCCACATCGAGGCGCCCGGCCGCGCTCGTGTGCGACGCCTGGACGTTCCCCGGTTTCCGCACGAGCGGCGGTGCCGGGCAGCCCGCCATGGCGGCCAGTGTGGACCGCCTCCCGGGGGTTGTCACAGGGCCCGGTTACGGTGCGCAGATGCGGTTGCTCCACACCTCCGACTGGCACCTGGGACGGTCCTTCCACGGCGCGCCCCTGCTCGCTGCGCAGGTCGCGGCGCTCGACGCGATGGTCGCCCTCGTGCGTGCGGAGCGGATTGACGTGGTCCTCGTGGCAGGCGATCTGTACGACCGGCAGCTGCCGCCGGTCGACGCCGTCGAGGCGATGTCGCACGCGCTCGCCGAACTGCGCGGCGCCGGCGCGCAGGTCGTCGCGATCAGCGGCAACCACGACTCCGGGCGGCGCGTCGGTTTCGGCGACCGGCTCCTCGCCCGGGCCGGCGTCCACGTCCGCGGGGACGTCCGCACGGCCGGCGAGCCCGTGGTCGTGCCGGCCGCGGACGGCGGGCCCGACCTCGCGGTCTATCCGATCCCGTACCTGGAACCGGAGCTCGCGCGCCACCACCTGGACGTGGCCGGCGCGCGCGGGCACGAGGCCGTCCTGCGCGCGGCGCTGGGGAGGGCGCGAGCCGACGCGGACCGGCGCGGGAGGATGCGACGGGTCGCCATGGCCCACGCGTTCGTCGCGGGCGGGACCCCGTGCGACAGCGAGCGGGTCCTGTCGGTCGGCGGCGCCGGCCTGGTGCCCGTGCGCTGCTTCGCCGGGTTCGACTACACCGCGCTCGGCCACCTCCACGGGCGGCAGGTCTTCTCCGGCGGGCGGGTCCGCTACTCCGGGTCGCCGGTCGCCTACTCGTTCTCGGAGCGCGCGCAGGTCAAGAGCGTCGAGATCGTCGAGATCGACGCCGACGGGACCGCGCGGGCGCAGGCCGCGATCCTGCCGGCGGGACGGGGCCTGGCCGCGATCCGCGGCGAGTTCGCCGACCTGCTGACCGGTCGGGCGCACGCGGGGGCCGAACGCTGCTGGGTGCAAGCCACCGTCACGGATCCGCTGCTGCCGCGCGACGCGATGGCCCGGCTGCGCGGACGGTTCCCCCACGCGGTCGTCCTGCTCCACGAGCCGCCGGCGGTCGACGGCGGCGGCGCCTCCTACCGGGAGCGCACCCGCGGCCTCGACGACCTTGCGCTGATGCAGCGGTTCCTCGCCGAGATGACGGGTGCGGATCCCGGCGCCGAGGACCGCGCCGAGCTGCGGACGGCGATCGACGAGGTGGGGCGCAGCGGCGCCGAGGCCGGCCCGTGAGGCCGCGGCGGCTGGAGCTGACGGCGTTCGGGCCCTTTCCGGGCACCGTGCAGCTCGAGTTCGGCGCGCTCGACGAGGCCGGCATCTTCGGCGTCCACGGGCCGACGGGCGGGGGGAAGACGTCGCTGCTCGACGGCATCATGTTTGCGCTCTACGGCGACGTCCCGGGGGCAAGGGAGCGGGACCGGCTCCGCAGTGACCATGCCCCGGCCGGGGTCGAGACTGCCGTCGCGTTCGAGTTCGCGCTGCGGGGCGAGGACTGGCGGGTGACGCGCGCCCCCCGGCAGCAGCGCCCGAAGAAGCGGGGCAGCGGCACGACGACCCTGTCCCCGACCGCCACGCTGGCCCGCCGCCGCGGCGACGTCTGGGAGCCCGCGGCCGAGGGCGTCCAGGAGGTCGGTGACGCCGTCCGCGGCCTCGTCGGTCTGGACCGGGCCCAGTTCCAGCAGGTCGTCGTCCTGCCGCAGGGCGAGGTCGAGAAGGCGCTGCGGGCGTCCGCGCAGGATCGCGAGCGGCTGCTGTCCACCCTGTTCGACACCGGGCGCTTCCACGCCTACACCGCCCGGCTGGCCCAGCGGGCCGACGTCCTCGCGGGGGAGGTCGGCCGCCGGGCGGCCGCGCTCGACGAGTGCCGCCGTCAGGCGCTCGACCGGTGGGAGAGCCTGGCGGGCCCCGACGCCGCGGGGCCCGTGGTGGAGGGTCAGGTGGACCTGGAGGGCCTGCGCGACCAGGCGGTCCTGACGGCCGTGGAGACCCGGGAGGCGGTGGCCCGGGCGCGGCG
>JACCXR010000165.1 GCA_013696915.1 Euzebyaceae bacterium | reverse complement strand
CGAACAGGCCGTCCGGCTGGCGACGGTCGACGGGGCGCGGGCGATGGGGTGGGGTAACCGCGCCGGCGTCCTGGAACCCGGCCGGCGAGCGGACCTCGCCGGGGTCGCCCTCACCGCGACGCCCCGGTCGGTCTACCGCGACCTTCTCAGCCGCGGTCCGGGACGGCAGGTCCTCACCGTCGTCGGCGGCGTGCGCAAGGCCCGACGCGACGACGCCGACCGGCCGTGGCCCCTCCTCGACGACGACGCGTGGCGGCCGTGACGGCCCCGCCGGGCCCCGCCCTGCCGGACCCGCGACCGACGGCGGACAAGGACGCCCGCCTGGTCCAGCAGATGTTCGACCGTGTGGCTCCGCGCTACGACGTGGCGAACACCGTCTTCTCGCTCGGCCAGGATCGCCACTGGCGGCGGGTCGCGGCACGCGCGGCCGCGCCGCGTCCGGGTGACCTCGTCCTCGACGTCGCATCCGGCACCGGCATGCTCGCCGGCGAGCTGCGCGCCGCGGGCGCCAGGGTGGTGGCGGTCGACTTCAGCCTCGCCATGCTGGCGACGGGCGCCCGCCGCGACCGGGCCCGGGGCCGCGCCGGCGAGGGGGTGCTCTGGTGCACGGGCGACGGTCTGAGACTGCCCTTCGCCGACGCCTCCGCCGACGTCCTCACGATCGCGTTCGGGCTCCGCAACCTGCCGGACGCCGCGGGCGGTCTCGCCGAGTTCCGCCGGGTGGTCCGGCCCGGTGGCCGTCTGGTCGTCCTCGAGTTCAGCCAGCCGACCTGGCCGCTCTTCGGCGAGATCTACCGGCGGTACCTCGTGGGGGCGATCCCGCGCGCCGCGCAGGTCCTCACCAGTGACCCCGCGGCCTACCGGTACCTGGCCGACAGCATCCTGGAGTGGCCGGACCAGCAGGGCCTCGGGGAGGTCATGGCCGCGGCCGGCTGGGCGCATGTCCAGTGGCAGAGCCTGTCGGGCGGCATCGTGGCGCTGCACCGCGCGACCCACCCGTGACCCGCCCCCGGGCGGGTCAGGCGAGGAAGTAGCGCCGGTTCAGGGGCAGCTCGTCGACGGGATCGACGGCCAGCACGCGTCCGCCGAGTCGCACGGTCGCGTCCACGGGGTCGATCTCGATCGGGGCCACGGTGCGGTGCGCGTGCATGGCGCCGCGGTCCAGGCCGCGAGTGCCGCGCACGGCGACCAGGCGGCGGCGGGTCCCGAGCCGGGCGGCGATGCCCTCGTCCAGCGCGAGCTGGGACACGAAGGTCGTCCCCAGCAGCGCACCCGCGCCCCCGGTGGCGCCCCAGTGCGGCCCGTAGGCCGTCGGCTCGCTGCGCTCGACCGCAGCGTTGCCCTCGCCCAGCGGTCCCCAGGCCTCGAAGCCGCACTTGTAGACCATGTCGGGCTTGGCGCCGAAGTGGCTCGGCCGCCAGAGGACGACGTCGGCCAGCCGTCCCGGGGCGAGGCTGCCGACCTCGTGGCTGATGCCGTGGACGATCGCCGGCTCGAGGGTGTACTTCGCCAGGTAGCGCAGCACGCGCTCGTTGTCGTCGGGCCCGAGCGGATCGCCATACACCGTCGGGACGTCGCGTGGGCGATCGGGCGCCGGCCCCGGCGGCCACCCACGGCCGGCGTCGCTCGCCCGCCAGCGCTTCATGACGTCGCAGAGCTGCCACGTCCGCCGGATGGTCTCGCCCATCCGCCCGACACCCTGCGAGTCGCTGTTGATGATCGCGATCGCACCGAGCTCGTGCAGCGGCCCCTCGGCGGCCATGGTCGCCGGGTGGATGCGCTCGTCGACCGCGGCGACGTCCTCAGGCGCGTGCGGATCCCCCCCGTGGACGGCGAGGATCATGTCGCGGTGCTCGGCGGCGGTCCCCGTGGTGAATGGCAGCGTCGATGTCGTCGACGAGCAGATCACGCTCGGCTGTGCGACGAGCAGGAGGTTGTCGGGCGCATGGCCGCCGGCGGACCCCTCCACGTGGTAGGCGTGGACCGTCCGGCCGGCGACGGCCGCGACGGTGTCGTCGATCTCGCAGGACTCGTTGAGCCCGTCGGTGTGGAGGCAGACCGCGACGTCATGGGCGTCCGCGGACCGCAGCGCCGCGTCGAGGACGTCGGGATAGGCGCCGTAGTCCTCGTGCACCTTCAACCCGACCGCGCCGGCGGCGAGCAGCGGTGTGGACGTCGCGGGGTCGCCGGTCCGCGCGCACGCCTGGAGACCGACGTTGACCGGTGCCGTCTCCATGGCGGCCAGCATCCGCGTCATGCCGAACGGCGGCTCCTCGAAGCCGGCGGTGATCAGGGTCGTCACGCCCGCCGACAGCGCGGCCGGCACCAGGCGCGGGGTCGGGAGGTGTACGTGGCTGTCGACCCCGGCCGCGGTCGCGATCAACCCGTGGGCGGGATAGGGATACGTCGCCGGGCCGACGTGCAGTTCGCCGTGCCCCCTGCCCACGCGGCCGACGGCGGCGACGCGCCCGTCCTTGACGCCGACGTTGGTCTTGCGGACCCCGAGCAGCGGGTCGATCAGCAGGACGCCGAGGAAGACGAAGTCCAGCTCGCTCTCGGAGGTGGCTCGGTCGGCCTGCAGCATCCGTGACCGCAGGTTCCTGCCGAAGCCGAACAGGGGCTCGTCGCCGTAGCCGACGTCGTCGGCCTCGACGCGCACCTCGAGGCCGGTGTCGGCCAGCCGGACATGGTCGCCGGTCGTCGGCCCGTACCGGCGGGCGTACTCATCGCGGGGAAGGCGGGCCACCCGCACCCTCCTGGGAGGTGACGAGCGTGACGTCGAGCGTCTCACCTGGGCCCCAGCGCACCAGCCCACCCGCGGGGATGTCGAGGTGGCGGCCGACCGCCGCGCCGCGGTCGAACGACAGCCGGTCGTTGACCTGCTCGAACGGGAAGTGCGACGACACCCGCACGACGTGCGTGGAGGTGTTGGTCACGCGCAGCGCCACCCGCTCCCGGCCGGCGTACAGCTCGATCTCCCCGGCGGGGGTCCGCACGCCGCCGATCCTCACCGGGACGGCTCCGGCGTTGACGGGATCGCGCAGCACGACGAGGCGCGTTCCCTCCTTCAGCAGCACCTCGGCGCGCACCTCGGTGATGAGGTCGGCGACGCCGTCGAGCACGTCGTCCGGGGTGACCGCGGACAATCCGGAATCGACGACCTCCGGGTGGGACAGCCCCGCGCGCGCCGCCCAGTGGAGCGCGTCGACCATCAGGGCGGTCGCCTCGGGGGCGTTCAGGCGAAGGCCGCGGTCGCGGGTGCGCCGCGCGAGCTCGGCGGTCGTGAACACGACCAGCCGCTGCTGTTCGGTCGGGGTGAGGCGCAACGGGCGATGACCTCCATGGCTCGTGGACGGGCGGCGCGCATCTTCGCACCTTAGCCGGCGAGATCACGGTCGCACCGCGCAGCCGGCGGGTGTGCGAGACTCCCGGTCTGACGGCGAACCCCTTCACCGCGCGGCAACCGCCCGCGCCGCGGCTGCGGCCGGCGGACGCGGCGGCGATCGCCCGTGACGCGTTCGGCATCGACGGTGACGCCCATGAGCTCGGCAGCCACCAGGACCAGAACTTCCGCATCGATGCGGCTGGCGGCCCGTTCCTGCTGAAGATCGCGAACCCCGGCTGCCCGCGGAACGCACTGGATCTGGCGAACCGGGCGATGCACCACGCCTCAGCCGCTCTGGGTCCGATGGCGCCCGTCGCGCTCCGCGACCCCGAGGGCCGCGAGATCATCGAGGTGGACCATCGGGGCCAGCGCTACCACGCCCGGCTGCTCACGTATCTGTCCGGCGTGCCGCTCCGCCACTTCGGCTATCTCGCCGCGCCGGTTCTCCGCGGCGTCGGCCGCATCGCCGGGCAGGTCGCCGCCGCCCTGGCCGGGTTCGACCACCCCGCGGCCGACCGGGTGCTGCAGTGGGACGTTCAGCGGGTCGGTGACGTGGTCGAGGCGTACGGCCACTGCATCCGGGACCACGGGCACCGGGCGCTCGTGGAGCGCACGCACGAGGCCGGCATCCGGCGTCTCGAGGACGTCCCCGGCCCGTTGCGCCGCCAGGTGATCCACGGTGACGTGACGGACTGGAACCTGCTGGCCGAGCGCGACGAGGCGGGTCGGCCGCACCTGTGCGGACTGCTGGACTTCGGCGACGTGACCCGGTCCTGGCTCGCCGCGGAGTGCGCGGTGCCCGCCGCGGCCGTGGCCGAGCACCAGCCGGAACGTTCCCTGCAGGCTGCCGTCGAGGTCGTCCGCGGCTTCCACTCGGTGGTGCCGCTGCTGGACACCGAGGTGGCCGCGCTCCCGGCGCTGATAGCGGCGCGCGCGGTCCTGAGCGCGGTCGGCTGTGAGCAGCAGCTCACGGCCGGACCCGGCACTCCGTACGTCGTCGAGTCGGCCGACGGCGCGTGGAGGCGTCTTGCCGCGGTGGCCGCCATCCCCATGCCGCTGGCGCACATGGCGTTCGCCGAGGCGTGCGGCTTCCCGCCGACCCCGCCGCAGGTCCCCCGGCCCCAAGGGGCTCTCCCGCTGGTCGACGGGCTCGAGCATCGTGCCCTGGAGTTCGTGGACCTGTCGGTCACCACGGAGGCCTTGCCCTTCGGCGGCTGGCGCGACGCCGAATCGGTGGCCGCAGCGGTCGAGAACGGCTCCGGGGGGGCGGGGGCCATCCCGGTGGGCCGCTACGGGGAGGGCCGCATCATCACAGGCGGCGACCCGGCCCTGGACGAGCCCAGCACCGTGCACCTGGGGGTCGACGTCTTCGTCCCCGAGGGCACGATCGTGTTCGCGCCGGTGCCGGGGCGGGTCGTGCAGGCCGGCGGCCGGGAGGTGCGCATCGCGATCGCCTGGGGCCTCGAGCTCCGGCTCGCGGGGGTCGTCCCCGCGGCGGCGGCCGGGGACGACGTGGGACGCGGGACCGCGGTAGCGGTCGTGGGCGCGCCGGCCGAGGGCGGGTCGCTGCCGGCCCACGTCCACGTCCAGCTCGCCCGCGAAGGTCTCGGCGAACTGCCCTGCGCCGCCCCGGCGTCGCTGGCGGCGGCATGGATGAACCTCTGCCCGGACCCGGCGCCGCTCCTCGGCCTGGCGCCGCCGCGGTCGCGGGAGGAGGGCCGCGAGCAGGTCCTCGCCCGCCGGCTCCGCTTCCTCGCCAGCCCGTACGCGCTGTACTACGCGGCCGACCCGCCGCGCATCGAGCGCGGCTGGAAGCAGTGGCTGTACGACAGCGAGGGACGCCCCTACCTCGACGTCGTCAACAACATCGCGGCAGTGGGCCACGGTCATCCGCGTGTGGAGGCCGCCGTGGCCCGGCAGCTGCGACTGCTGAACACGAACTCCCGCTTCCTCTACGGGGCGCTCGGCCGCTTCGCGGAACGTCTGGTCGAGCTGGTGCCCGATCCCCTGGACACCGTCTTCCTCGTCAACTCCGGCTCGGAGGCGAACGACCTAGCGCTGCAGCTGGCCCGACAGGCCACGGGGCGACGGGACGTCATCTGCTTCGAGGGCGCCTACCACGGCTGGACCGCGGTGACGAACGTGCTCATGACCGGCGATGACGAGACCTCGGCCGTGCATCCGGCGCACCAGCTGCCCAAACCCAACCTCTACAACGGCCCCTACCGCCACGACCTGCCCGGGGCCGCCGAGCGCTATGCCCGCGAGGCCGCCGCCGAGGTCGACGGTCTGGTGGCGCAGGGCCGGCCGCCGGCCGCCTTCCTGTGCGAGCCGTTGCTCGGCAACTCGGGCGGGGTCCCGCTCCCCGACGGGTACCTGCGGCGGGTGTACGCGGCGGTCCGCGCCGCGGGAGGGGTCTGCATCGCCGACGAGGTCCAGGTCGGCTACGGGCGTCTCGGCCACCACTTTTGGGCCTTCGAGCAGCAGGGTGTCGTGCCCGACATCGTCACGATCGCCAAATCGACGGGGAACGGCTACCCGGTCGCCGCGGTGATCACCACCAGGGCCATCGCCGACGAGTTCCGCCACCGCGAGCGCTCGTTCTTCTCGTCGGTCGCCGGCAGCCCCGCCGCATGCGAGGCGGGGCTCGCCGTGCTCGACGTCATGGAGGACGAGGGGCTGCAGCACAACGCGACCGTGACCGGCGACCACCTGCAGTCGCTGCTCGCCCCGATCACGGCCGGCCACGCCATCGTCGGCGCGGCTCACGGCATGGGGCTGTACCGGGGAATCGAGCTCGTGCGCGACGGCGACCCCGGGCGCCCCGCGACCGAGGAGGCGGCGGCGATCTGCGAGCGCATGCGCGAACTCGGCGTCATCGTGCAGCCCACCGGGGACTTCGCCAACGTCCTCAAGGTGAAGCCGCCGCTCTGCGTCACCACATCCGATATGGAGTTCTTCGCCGTCGCCTTGGAGCGCACCCTTGCGGGTGGCTGGTAGCGGCCACGTCAGGGTTTCGTAAGAGACGCGGCCCACGGTGCTGTCTACAGTCGGGCAGGCGCAGGCGTCGTCCACGCCGCCCCCGGGACCTGGAGAGGTGTCCATGACCACGCTGGAGCGGGCACCCGCAGCGCGTCGGTCACATCATCCACAGCGCTCGCGGTCGCGCAGCGCCCTGGTCGTCGAGGACGACGAGATGGTGGCGTTCATCGTCAGCCGGTACCTGCTGCGCGAGGGGTTCAGGGTGGAGACCGTCCCAGACGCGCTGACGGCTCTGGCGCGGACGGCCGCCGAACTCCCGGACGTCATCGTCCTCGACGTCTCGCTGCCCGGTCTCGACGGGCTGGAGGCATGCCGGCGGTGGCGCGCCGACTGCGACGTCCCCATCATCATCGTGTCGGGGCGGGGCGAGGAGATCGATCGGGTGCGCGGCCTGGACTGCGGCGCTGACGACTACATGACCAAGCCGTTCTCACCTCGCGAACTGATGGCCAGGATCCGTTCCGTGCTCCGGCGTTCGGCGCCCCTCGAGGCGGACCGGCCGCTGCCGGTCCTCGAGGCGGGCGCCATCGCGCTCGACCAGCAGGCCCGGGTGCTCACCGTCGCCGGCCGTCCCGTCGAGGCGACCGCTCGGGAGTTCGACCTGCTCGCGTTCTTCCTGCGGCACCCCGGCCGTGCGCTCGACCGCGCGACCCTCTTGCGCGAGGTGTGGGGTTACTCGTTCGGCGCCACCGCAACGGTGACCGTGCACGTCCGCCGCCTGCGGGAGAAGATCGAGCAGGACCCCGCCGCCCCGCGGCACATCTGCACCGTCTGGGGCATCGGCTACCGATTCGAGCCGTGAGCCCGCCGTGCGCCCGCTGAGGGCGGCCACGCTCGGAACGCTCCTGCTCGCGGTCATGGCCGCCGGCAGCGTCGCCCTCGGCACGCCACTCCGGGAGGCGCTGTGGAGCGTCGGGATCGCCGGGGGGGCGGCGGTGCTCGTCGGGGTCGCCGGCAGCGGCCTGCTCCGGCTGCTGATGGGTGCCTCGTTCAGGGCCCAGGTCAGCGCGGCGGTCCTGGTCGTCGTCTGCGTCGTCGCCGTCGGAGCCCTGGCCGCGGCCAACGCCCGCCTGATCTCGCCACAGGACGCGCGCGCGGTCGCCATGATCGTCGTCGCGGCGGGCCTTGCCGGAGCCGTCACCACGCTGATGCTGGTCGAGAAGGTGCGCCAGGCCAGCCGGCAGCTGGGCCAGGCCGCCCGCACCCTCGGATCCGGTGACGGTCCCGCCCCGACCGCGCTCGCGATCCCCGAGCTCGATGAGGTGAAGGCCGAACTCGCCAGTGCGTCCGCGCGGCTGGAACAGGCGCGGGAACGAGAGCAGGCCCAGGAGCGCGCCCGCCGCGAGCTCGTGTCCTGGGTGTCCCACGACCTCCGGGCCCCGCTGGCGCGGATCCTGGCCGCCTCGGAGGCGCTCGAGGACGGGCTCGCCCACGGGCCGGGGGTGGTCGAGCGGTTCGCCCGGACGATCCGGCTGGAGACCGAGCGGCTGGGCACGCTGGTCGACGACCTCTTCCAGCTCAGCCTCATCGAGGCGGGGGCGCTGCGGCTCTCCATGGAGTCCGTGGAACTCGATGACCTGGTGTCCGAGGTGCTGGCAGGCATAGGGCCGGCCGCGGCCGCGAAGGGCGTCCGCATCCATAGCGACGTCCGCGGACCCCTGCCGCAGGTGTGGATCGCGCCGGACGCCATCGCGCGCGCGCTGGGCAACCTGCTCGACAACGCGCTGCGCGAGACGCCGGCGGGCGGCACGGTGCACGTCGAGATCACCGCGGACCGCGGCGCCGTCTCGGTCGCCGTGCGCGACGAGTGCGGCGGCATCCCCGACGATCGGCGGTCGTTGCTGCTCACCGGGCCGCGGCCCGCAGCGGCCGGCTCGACGTCCCGCGCCGGGCTGGGGCTCGCGATCGCCAGGGGCCTGCTGGCCGCCCACGACGCCACGCTCACGGTGCGCAACGAGGCCTCGGGCTGTCGCTTCGAGACCAGCATCCCGATCCGGGAAGAGCGCCCCCGCTGACCGTGACCAGTTCTTTCAGATGTGCAAACGGCTGCGCAACGATTGGATTTCCGACCCCTGCGGGCGCCGGGACGCCCGTACCTTCGCCGCGCTGCATCCGCCGAAGAAATGGGGCAATGCGATGATCGCAATCCTTCCGCGCCGCCGGCGCACGCTGCTCGCCGGGCTGTCGGTCGTGGCGCTCGCCGCGCTGGTGCTCGCGCAGTTCGTGCGCCCGTCGGCCGCGCAGACCTCGCCGGAACCGCCCCCGCCGTCGGTCGGCACCGACATCCCGCAGTCCTACTTCGGCCCACAGCCGTCCCAGACGCTCGGTGAGGACAACGAACGGCTGGTCGGCCCCGTCCAGCTCCTGCGGTCCGGCCGCTTCGACGCCCAGGCGATGACCATCACCCTGCCGCTGTACCGCGGGCAGATGCGGGACGGCCGCAGCGTCTGGTTCATCCTCACCGACACGACGGACAAGGAGAACGCGATCGGTCTGGGGCTCAACTTCTCGTCGAAGCTGGCGTACGCCGCCGTCGGGCACGCGGCCCGCGACGCGGTGCTCGAGGAGGACACGAGCCTGACGTTCCGTCGCGGCGCCGTGGACTTCTCGCCCGAGCGGACAGTGCAGCCCGGTCCCGAATCGGCGCCGTTCCCACCCGCGGTCGCAGAGCCGGGCTCGGTCGGCGACGAGTACTACACCCCGCTGGTGCGACTGGTGAACCAGCCGGGAACTCCGATCTACAACGCGCCGGTCGTCGCCTTCGACGCCACGCCGGAGGAGATCTCCTTCTGCGACGGCAGCCCCGACTACAGCCTGGTCCACGACCGCGTGACAGCGATCTGCCCGAACCCCCCCGAGGAGGCCGACAGCACGGCCGACGGGAACGGCAGCGGCACCGTGACGATCGCCCTCACGCCGATCTTCAGCTTCGCCAGGCCGTCGGTGTACATGAGCACGGAGGCCACGGACGCCGTGACGGCCGCCTTGGACATGGGCACCTTCGCGCCGGCGCTCGCCGACATCCAGACCGGTCGCGACGACAGCGCCTTCAGCGCCATCGAGCGCCTGTTCCCGATCGCGAACGGCCCCACCGGCGCCGACAACCCGCAGCGGCAGGGACTGAACAGCGCCCTGCTCGACGGCCTGCCCCCCATGCACGTCATCGGCGGGCTGCCGACGATCGCGCTGGACTACAGCCCGCTGTGGGACCTGAATCTCGGGGAGTGGACCCAGGACGCGATCGACCGCGGCTACCGCTCCCGGGTCATCGACGAGTTCCAGCTCCTCGGTCTGGTCGAGGACGGATGGATCACGGGCCCGGGCGGCGCGCCGTTCGGCTCGACCGGCATCATCGTGAACTGCCCCATCGTCGCCCGCCTGCTGTAACGCCGGCCATCAGCCCGACCGCCGACCACGCATCCAGGCGAGGAGCCGCGACATGGGACTCATGGTGAGACAGGCGGAGAGCCCACGGACCGACCACGGTCGACGGAGGGACGGTCAGGTCGTGGGCGTCCTCCTCGCGATGGTGATCCTCGTCGCGTTGGCGCCCGGCTCGAACGCCGACGTCGTCGAGCGGCTCGAGGCCGCGGACAACGCGGGGTCGGCGGTCGCCTGGAGCCGCTACGCCCACGCCGACGACTCGGTCGACGTCGTGATCGTCGCGCGCGACGACCTGTTCGCCGACGCGCTGTCATCCGGCGCGCTGCAGGGACTCGCCGGCGCGCCGTTGCTGCTGACCGGGGAGGACGGGCTCGCACCGGAGACCGCCGAGGAACTGGACCGGCTGTTCCCCGACACCGTCGTGCTGATGGGCGGCACCGTCGCCATCTCGGAGTTCGTGGAGGCCGACCTCTACGACGCCGGCTACGACGTCGACCGCGTGTTCGGCGCCGACCGCGTCGCCACGGCCGTCGATGCGGCGTCGGGCTTCTTCGCCGACGCCACGACCGCGCTGCTCGTCCGCGCGTACGGCAGCGATGCGGACCCCACGGCAGCCTTCGCCGACTCCCTCGCGGCCGGGGCGCATGCTGCCGCCACCCAGATGCCGATCCTGCTGTCGGCCAGCGAGGGCCTGTCACCGGCGACCGCCGACCACCTGGCCAGATCGGCGATCGAGACCGTCACCGTGGTCGGTGGCGAGGTCGCGCTCTCCGCCCAGGTTGCCGCCGACCTCGACGCGCTCGGCGTCGCCGTCACGCGGGTGGCCGGCCGGACCCGCGAGGAGACGGCGCTGGCGCTCGCACGGCTGCGGTTCCCCGACGGGGCCCCCGACACGGTCCTGCTGGTCGACGGCGCCGACCCGGACGCCTGGGCCTCCGGGTTCCCGGCGGCGTCCCTGGCGGATCGCGGTGCGGCGGTGCTGCTCACCAACGGACCGGACCTGCCGGCGGCGACCGCCTCGGTGGGTCTGGAGGGCCCGACGATCTGCGGCCCGAACGTCGATCCGGCGGCCTGCGACGCCGCGGATGCCGCCGGAGGCTCGACGCAGGGGTAGCGCCGCACGTCCGGGCCGCCGCACCCGCCCGGGCCGCCGCACCCGCCCGGGTCATCGCCCGCGTCGAGCTTCTCCCTGGCACCGTGGCGTGGCCCCGGTCCGAGGTCTACACTGGCGCCCGCTCTTGTGAAGTGCTTCACAATCTTCACGCCGCGGAGCCGATGATAGGTTGAGCGGGCGCCGGGGTCACCCGCCACCCGCCCGAGGAGGAGACGTCGTGACGCTCGCGCCTCGTGCAGCGGTCGGGGTCGCGACCGCCGACGCGGTGGTCGTCGGGGCCGGTCCGGCCGGCTCGGCCGCCGCCTGGTTCCTCGCCGAGGCCGGCCACGACGTCGTCCTCTGCGAGAAGGAGACGTTCCCGCGGGACAAGGTCTGCGGCGACGGGCTCACGCCGCGCGCGGTCAAGGCCCTGCGGATGCTGGGCCTGGAGGACGAGGCCGAGGGCTCCGTCCCCGGCTGGGACCGTCAGGGCGGGCTGCGGATGTACGGCGGCGGGGTCGTGTTGGACCTGCCCTGGCCCGACCTCGACGACTGGCCCGCCCACTCGGTGACAGCGACGAGGTCGCTGTTCGACCACACCCTGGCCCGCAACGCGCAGAAGGCCGGCGTGCAGCTGTGGGAGGACACCGAGGTCCTCGGACCCGTCTGGCTCACCGAGTCGGAGCGGCGCGTCGCGGGGGTGCGCTACCGCCGCGCCGACGGCGCCGAGGGAGTCGTGCGGGCCCCGGTGGTGCTCGCGGCCGACGGTGGATCCTCGCGGTTCGCCGTCCAGCTCGGCCTGCACCGCGACGAGGCGCGGCCCATGGGCGTCGCGGTGCGGGCGTACTACCGCAGCCCGCGTGCCGCGATGGGGATGATGGAGGGCTTCCTCGAGCTCTCCCGCGACCGGCCCGGCGGCGGCAGTGAGCTGCTGCCCGGCTACGGCTGGATCTTCCCGCTCGACGACGGACTCGTGAACGTCGGCTGGGGCCTGCTGAACACCTCGGAGCACTTCCGCTCGACGAACTACCGCCGGACGCTCGACGAATGGGTCGGCGGGTTCCCCCCGGAGTGGGAGATCACGCGCGAGACGATGGTGGGTCGCCCGCGCTCCGCCGGTCTGCCGATGGGCCACAATCGCAAGCCCCCCGTCCACCGCGGCGCGATCCTGGTCGGCGACGCCGCCGGCATGGTGAACCCCTTCAACGGTGAGGGGATCAGCTACGCCATCGAAGCGGCCGCGTTCGCCGCCGAGGCCGTCGATGCCGCCCTGCGGGCGCGGTCCGACTCGCCCCTGCATACCTACGAGCGGGCCGTCGCCCAGGCCTGGGGCGGGTACTACACCCTCGGTCGCCTGTTCGTCCGGATCATCGGGCATCCGGAGGTGATGCGGTTCTGCACGGTCCACGGGATGCCCCGTCCCGCGCTGATGACGTTCGTGTTCCGCCTGATGGCCCACCTGACGAACCGCGACAGCCGCGACGTGACCGACCGGGTGGTCAACGCCCTTTCCCGCGTGGTCCCCGCCGCATGACGGACCGCCGCTCGGCCGCTCGGCAGCGCGGGGCTGTTTGGCCGCCGCGAGCCCCCGCACCTACGCTGCACCCGTCCCGGCATGCCGCCCCCCTCGCCGACCAGGAGGCTTTGTAGTGCTCGCCGAGTACCTGCCGGTCGCGGTGCTCTTCGTGATCGCGTTCCTGTTCGTCGCGCTGTCGCTCCTGGTGTCGAGCAAGCTCGGACCCAGCCGCCCGAACCCCGTGAAGAACGCGGCGTACGAATCGGGCATCATCCCGGACCCCGAGACCGCCGTGGGCGGCAGCCGCTTCCCGGTGCGCTTCTACCTCGTCGCGATGCTGTTCATCATCTTCGACGTCGAGGCGGTGTTCCTCTACCCCTGGGCGACCGTGCTGCGTGACCTGTCCTGGTACGGCCTGGCGGTGATGGGCGTCTTCGTGGCGCTGCTGTTCGAGAGTTACTACTACGTGCTGCGCAAGGGTGGCCTGGAATGGGACTAGAGACCCACCTGCCAGAGGGCATCCTCCTCACGACCGTCGAACGGGCCGTCGGCTGGTCGCGGGCCGGATCGCTGTGGCCCGCCACCTTCGGTCTCGCGTGCTGCGCCATCGAGATGATGGCGACGGGCGGCGCCCACTACGACCTCTCGCGCTTCGGGATGGAGGTCTTCCGGGCGTCGCCGCGCCAGGCCGACCTGATGATCGTCGCCGGCCGGCTGAGCCAGAAGATGGCGCCCGTCCTGCGCAACATCTACGACCAGATGGCCGACCCGAAGTGGGTCATCTCGATGGGCGTGTGCGCGTCCAGCGGCGGGATGTTCAACAACTACGCGCTGGTCCAGGGGGTCGACCACATCGTCCCCGTCGACATGTACGTGCCCGGCTGCCCGCCGCGCCCGGAGATGCTGCTCGACGGCATCATCAAGCTGCACGAGAAGATCAGGCGCGAGCAGTTCGTCGAGCGTCCCCGCAAGGGCGAGTCGATGGCGGACTTCCGCCGCCGCACCGGCTGGGCGGACGACGACACCATCTCCATCGAGACGCCCGCGCTCACGCAGCTGCAGACCAAGGAGCAGGTGGTCGGCTCGTGACCGAGGTCCGCCCCACGGGCGCGGGTCCGAACCGCTCGACGGAGGACATGTCCGCAGGCGAGGGCGCGAAAATGCGCGACCTCGACGTCGAGCTCGCCGTCCAGCTCGACGACCGGCTCGCCAGACTGCGCGACCATCTCGTCGCGGCGTTCCCTGGCCTCGAGGTGTCCGGCTTCCGCGGTGAGCTCACGCTCGTCGCCGAGCCGGCCCAGCTCGTCGATCTGCTCGCCTTCAGCCGCGACGACCCGGAGGTCCGCTGCGAGTTCCTCGCGGACCTGTCCGGCGTGCACTGGCCCGGCGGACCCCGCGTCGAGAGCGCCCAGGAGACGACCGGCTGGCCCAGCTACGCCACCGGCGATGAGCAGGGACGCATCGAGGTCGACTACATCCTCTACTCCTACACCCACAACCACCGGTTCCGCGTCCGGGTGTCGGTCCCGGACGACGCGGCACGGCTGCCGACCGCGACGGCGGTCTACTCCTCCGCCGACCTCATGGAACGGGAGGCGTGGGACATGTTCGGGGTCGTCTTCGAGGGACACCCGAACTTGGAGCGCATCCTCATGCCGGAGGACTGGCAGGGGCATCCCCAGCGCAAGGACTACCCCCTCGGCGGCGTCGAGGTCATGTACAAGGGCAAGACCGTCCCGCCGCCCGACGAGCGCCACTACTGATGGGGGCGTGCGATGAGTGACACCCGCGCGCCGGCCACGGCCGGCGCCATCTGGGGCGACGAGTCGGAACGGCGTTCCGCTCTCGATCCCCGGCAGCTCCCGGACACCCGCCACGAGTTCACCGTCGTGGGCGGGGAGTGGCAGAACCTGCCCGACGCGGTCGACGACGACCTCATGGTCATCAACATGGGGCCGCAGCACCCGTCCACCCACGGGGTGCTCCGGATGGTGCTGACGCTCGACGGCGAGATCGTCGTCGACAACCGGCCGGTGATCGGCTACCTCCACACCGGCATCGAGAAGAACGCCGAGTACCGCCCATGGACCCACAGCGTGACCTTCGTCACGCGCATGGACTACCTGTCCCCGCTCTTCAACGAACTCGCGTACTGCCTCGCGGTCGAGAAGCTGCTCGGCATCAGCGACGACGTCCCCGAGCGCGCGTCGGCTCTCCGCGTCCTGCTCTGCGAGCTCAACCGGATCGCCAGCCACCTCGTGTGGCTGGCCACGGGGGGGCTGGAGCTCGGTTCGGTCTCCGCAATGATCTACGGCTTCCGCGAGCGGGAGGGGATCCTCGACATCCTGGAGCACGTCACCGGACTGCGGATGAACCACGCCTACTTCCGTCCGGGCGGCGTGTCCCAGGACGTCCCGATGGACTTCCGCGAGCGCGTCGAGGTCCTCCTCACCGAGATGCCGCGCCGGATCGACGAGTTCGAGGCCCTGCTGTCCGAGAACCCCATCTGGGTCGAGCGCAACACCGGGGTCGGGATCCTGACCCGCGAGCAGTGCTTCGACCTCGGCGTCACAGGGCCGGTGCTCCGCAGCGCCGGCGTCGCGCACGACCTGCGCAAGGCCGCCCCGTACTGCGGGATCGAGCAGTACGACTTCGACGTCCCGACGACCGACACCTGCGACGCCTTCGGCCGCTACACCATCCGCATCCAGGAGATGCGCGAGTCGCTGAAGATCGTCCGGCAGGTCCTCGACACGCTCCCGGGCGGGCCGGTGATGGTCGCCGACCCCAAGATCGCCTGGCCGGCGCAGCTCGCGCTCGGCCCGGACGGCATCGGCAACGCCAAGGAGTACATCGGCAAGATCATGGGCCAGTCGATGGAGGCCCTGATCCACCACTTCAAGCTCGTCACCGAGGGCTTCACCGTCCCCGAGGGGCAGGTGTACGTCCCCGTGGAGTCACCCCGCGGTGAACTCGGCTACCACGTCACCTCGAGCGGGACGAACAAGCCCTACCGGGTGCACGTGCGGGACCCCAGCTTCATCCACATCGGGGTGTTGCCGGTGATGTCTCGCGGGTTGCTCATCGCGGACATCATCGCCGCTGTTGCCAGCTTGGATCCTGTGATGGGAGGCGTGGACCGGTGATTCTTGTCTGTCCCAACGGCGGGCCGGCGCTGGCCTTCGGGCCGCTGACCCACCCGCCCTCCAAGGGGGGCGGGGCCGGCACCGGTCCGAGGGCCGCTCACCCGCCCGCCCTCCAAGGCCCTCGGCCCGGCGCCGGCCCCTTTGATCGCTGAAACCGAAAGGCGAGAGCGCAGTCGTGTTCACTGAGGAGCTTCGTGGGAAGGCGGAGGAGTTGGTCGGGCGGTATCCCGTCGCCCGGTCGGCGCTGCTGCCGTTGCTGCATCTCGTGCAGGCGCAGGACGGGTACCTGTCCGACGACGGCATCTCGGAGTGCGCTCAGCTGCTCGCCCTCACCAAGGCGGAGGTCGGGGCGGTCGCCACCTTCTACACGATGTACAAGCGCGTGCCGCTGGGGCGGCATCTCGTCAGCGTCTGCACGAACTTCTCGTGCAAGGTGCGGGGGGCGCAGGAGGTCTACGACCGGCTCCACGAGCGGCTCGGGGTCGGGCACAACCAGACCACGCAGGACGGGGCGATCACCCTCGAGCACGCCGAGTGCCTCGGCAACTGCGAGGGCGCGCCGGTCGTCAGCGTCGACTACCTGAACTACGAGTGCCTCACCCCCGACGCCGCCGAGGACATCGTCGGGCGGTTGATCGCCGGCGAGGTGCCGCCACCGACCAGGGGGATCCCCTCACCGGGCATCCGCGACGTCGAGTACCGCCTCGCCGGGCTCGGGCCGCGGCCAGGCGCCGCCGACGAGCCCGGAGTGCCGACCGACCGGGCACGGGCGGCCGACGGGGGAGTGCCCGCGGTCGACGAGGACACCGGCATGCAGCCGATCGAGATCGAGACCCCCCAGACCGGGGCCGTGCGCGTCGAGGGGCGCGAACCCGACGCGCCCGAGGAGTCCGAGGCCGAGCGGCAGGTCGCCGAGGCCGGCGACGACCCGGACGACGTCGATCAGGAGGCCGGCCCGCAGTCGCGCGAGTTCCCCACCGGCGACGGCGACGCCCCGCAGGCCGACGCCGAGGACCCGCGCCAGGAGGGGCAGCCGGATGCCTGAGGTGCAGGTCCTGTCGCAGCGGTACTCGCTGAGCGACGGGCACACGCTCGACGGCTACCTGCGCTCCGGCGGCATGGCCGGTCTGCGGGTCGCGCTCGACATGGCCCCCGCCGACATCATCACCCTGGTCAAGGACTCCGGGCTGCGCGGGCGGGGCGGGGCGGGCTTCCCCACGGGCGTGAAGTGGGGCTTCGTGCCGCAGGACACCGGCAGGCCCATCTACCTGGTCGTGAACGCCGACGAGGGCGAGCCGGGCACCTTCAAGGACCGCGAGCTCATGGAGCGCGACCCGTTCATGCTCCTGGAGGGCATGGCCATCGCCGCGCGGGCGCTGGGCTGCGCCCGGAGCTTCATCTTCATTCGCGGCGAGTACCTGTGGCCGGGGATCCGGCTCGAGGAGGCCATCGCCGAGGCGTACACCGACGGCTGGCTCGGCAAGGACATCCAGGGCTCGGGGTTCGACTTCGACGTGACCCTGCACTACGCGGCCGGCGCGTACATCTGCGGGGAGGAGACCGCGCTGCTCGACGCGCTCGAAGGCCGGCGGGGACAGCCGCGCCTGCGCCCGCCGTTCCCGGCCGTCGCGGGTCTCTACGCGTGCCCGACCGTGGTGAACAACGTCGAGACGATCGCCACGGTGCCGCACATCATCGAGCTCGGCGCAGAGTGGTTCCGCTCCATGGGGACCGAGAAGTCGCCGGGTCCCAAGCTCTTCTGCGTGTCGGGCGAGGTCGTCCGCCCCGGGAACTACGAGTTTCCGATGGGGACGCCGGCCCGAGAGATCATCGAGACCGCGTGCGGCGGGATGCTGCCGGACCGCGCCCTGAAGTTCTGGGCACCCGGCGGCTCGTCGACCCCGCTGCTCACCGCCGAGCACTACGACGTCGGCATGGACTTCGAGTCGATCTCGGCCGCCGGCTCGCTGCTGGGCACCGCGGCGATGATGATGTTCAGCGACCGCACCAGCGTCGTCGACGCGGTGCTCAACTGGACGCGCTTCTACGAGCACGAATCGTGCGGCAAGTGCACCCCGTGCCGCGAGGGCACGTTCTGGCTGGCGCAGATCCTCGAGCGCATCCTCGACCGCCGCGGGCGGGAGCAGGACATCCAGATCCTCGACGACCTTTGCGACAACATCTTCGGTCGGGCCTTCTGCGCCCTCGGTGACGGGGCGACGAGCCCGATCAAGTCGTCCATCAAGTACTTCCGGGAGGAGTACGTCCAGTTGATCGAGCAGGGCAGGCTTCCCGACCACATCGAGCCGCACGCCGGCGTGGTCACCGAGAACTCCGGCCACCACCGGCCGCACTCCCGCCCGCCGGCGCGCGCCGGAGCGCACGCGCGATGACCGACACCGCCGCACCGGCTGACACCGTCCACCTCACCATCGACGGGCGGGAACTGGACGTCCCCAAGGGGCTCCTGGTCATCCGTGCGGCGGAACAGCTGGGGATCACGATCCCGCGCTTCTGCGACCACCCGCTGCTCGACCCGGTCGCGGCGTGCCGCCAGTGCCTCGTCGAGGTCGAGGGGCAGCGCAAGCCCTTCACCGCCTGCTCGACGACCTGCACCGACGGCATGGTCGTCAAGACGCACCTGACCTCGGACGTCGCGCGCGAGGGCCAGGAGGGCCAGCTCGAGTTCCTGCTGCTCAACCACCCGCTGGACTGCCCGCAGTGCGACAAGGGCGGTGAGTGCCCGCTGCAGGACCAGACGCTCGCGCACGGTCCCGGCGACAGCCGCATGATCGACCGGAAGCGCCGCTTCACCAAGCCGGTGCCGATCTCGGCGCAGGTGGCGCTCGACCGCGAGCGGTGCGTCCTGTGCGCCCGCTGCACGCGCTTCTCCGCGGAGATCTCGGGTGACAAGTTCATCGAGCTGTTCGAGCGCGGCGCCCTCGAGCAGGTCGCCATCTACGAGGACGAGCCGTACGAGAGCTACTTCTCCGGCAACGTCGTGCAGATCTGCCCGGTCGGCGCGCTCACCTCCACGAGCTACCGCTTCTCCGCCAGGCCGTTCGACCTGCGCAGCCTGCCGGGGGTGTGCAACCAGTGCAGCGCGGGCTGCAACCTCCGCGTCGATGTCCGGCGCGGGGAGGTCCAGCGCCTGCTCGCGCGCGACAACATGGCCGTCAACGAGATGTGGAACTGCGACAAGGGCCGCTTCGGCTTCGAGTACGTCGCGTCCGCCGAGCGGCTGCGCCAGCCGGTCGTGCGCGACGAGCTCGGCTCGATGCGGCCGGCCACCTGGCTCACGGCGCTCCGGGCGGCCGCCGGGCGCATCCAGGCGGCGGTCGACGCGGGCGGCCCCGCAGCGGTCGGAGTGCTGACCGGGGGCCGGCTGACCGACGAGGACGCCTACGCGGTGGGGCGCTTCGCCCGTGACGTGGTCGGCACCGACAACGTCGACTTCCGGCTGCGGCCCCGCACGGACGAGGAGCGCGACGTCCTCGCCGCCGTGGCGGGCACGCTGGGGCCCACCTACGACGAGGTCGAGCACGCGCCGGTCGTGGTGGTCGCGGGGCTCGAGACCGAGGAGGAGGTCCCCATCCTCCACCTGCGGCTGCGGAAGGCCTGGCGCAAGCACCGTCAGAGGATCGTGGTCGTCGGCCCCGTGATCGGCTCCCTGGAGGAGATCGCCTGGCGCTGGATCCAGACGCCGGCCGGCGAGGAGTCGTCCAGGCTCACCGCATTGGCGAGCGGCGGCGACGCCGACCTGTCCGAGGTCACGGACGCCCTCGACGAGGCGGGCGACCGGGGCGTCGTGCTGGCCGGGGAGCGGCTGGCGCACTCCCCCGGAGCGCTGCCCGCCGCGGCGGAGCTGGCACGCGCGCGCGGCCTGGGGTTCGCCTGGGTGCCGCGGCGCAACGGGGCGCGCGGCGCCGTGGACGCGGGACTCCTTCCCGGCCTGCTCCCCGGCGGCAGGATCGCCGCCGAGCCCGGACCGGTCGCGGACGCCTGGGGACGCCTGCCGGAGCAGCCCGGCCTCGACACCCGCGGCATGCTCGAGGCCGCCGCCGCCGGCGAGGTCAGGGCCCTCTACCTGATCGGGATCGACCCGGTCCGCGACTTCGAGGACCCCGCGCTCGCACAGGCGGCCCTCGAGCGCGTGGACACCGTCATCGTCCAGGACCTGCTGCAGAACGAGACGACCCGGTTCGCCGACGTCATCCTCCCCGCCACGGCCGCCCAGGAGCGGGTCGGGTCCTTCACCACGTGGGAGGGGCGGCGCCAGCCCTTCCCGCAGGCGGTCGCCCCGCAGGGCCTGGCGCAGCAGGACTGGGACATCGTCCGGCAGCTCGCCCGGGCGCTGGGGTCCGACCTGGGCTGGGAGACCGCGAACGACGTCCGCCGCGAGGCGGCGCCTTTGATGGAAGTGGCGGGCTCGGCGCTCTCAAGGCTGCCTGGAGCCCAGGGCGGGGGGGTGGTTCCCGCCTCCCCTGAGCGGTCTGGCGACGATGCCCCCGTCTCGTCTGAGCGGCCTTCCGCCGGCCACGACGCCCCCGCTTCGTCCGAGCCATCTCCCGACTCCCTCTCCCATCAGGAGGCTGGGGGAGCGGAGTTTCCGTTTGGGGTGGTGGTCGTGGACTATCTCGTGGGGGACTCGACGATGCTCGTGGGGGCCAAGGCGCTCAAGGAGACGGCCAGGCGGCCTGCGGTGTGGGTGCATCCGGCCGACGCCGGCCGGCTGGGGCTTGCCGACGGGGCCGAAGTGGCCGTCGTGGGGTCCGCGGGCCGACTCGTCTGGCCGGTGCGGGCGACCTCCGGGGTCTTGCAGGGGTGTGTCGTGCTGCCGGGGAACTCCAGCGGGCAGGCGCCGGGTCTGCTCGGCGGGTCGCGGGTGCGGTTGGAGCCGGTCGCCGGCACCGGAGGGGACGAGTGATGGACTGGCTCGACGTGCTCATCATCGTGGCCGTCGCCGTCGGGGCGTTCGCCCTGTGGCTGGTGGGAACGGCGCTGCTCATCTGGGGCGAGCGGCGGGTCGTCGCCAAGATGCAGTCGCGGGTCGGCCCGAACCGGCTGGGGCCCGCCGGCCTCATGCAGACCCTCGCCGACGGGGCCAAGCTGTTCTTCAAGGAGGACATCGCCCCGGCCAACGCCGACCGCTGGGTGTACCTCGCCGCCCCGATGGTGTCGGCGGTCGTGGCGCTCGTCACCTTCGCCGTCATTCCCTACGGCGGCACGTTTACGATCGGCGACCGGCAGATCTCCCTGCAGGTGTGGGACCCCGACGTCGGCCTGCTCTGGGTGCTCGCCATGGGTTCGATCGGCGTCTACGGCATCGTGCTCGCCGGCTGGTCGTCCGGGTCGAAGTACCCGCTGCTCGGCGGCGTGCGGTCGAGCGCGCAGATGATCTCCTACGAGCTGGCCATGGGACTCGCCGTCGCGGCGGTCTTCATCTACACGGGCTCCCTGCGCGCGTCGGACATCGTCGCGAACCAGGCGGGCACCCTCTTCGGGCCGATCCCGGCATGGCATGTCATCCCGATGGCGCCGGCGTTCGTCCTGTTCTTCATCTCCGCGGTCGCGGAGACGCAGCGACCGCCGTTCGACCTGCCCGAGGCCGAGGGCGAGCTCGTCGGGGGGTTCAACACCGAGTACTCGGGCGCGAAGTTCGCGATGATCTTCCTCGCGGAGTTCATGAACGTCATCACGATGTCCGCGGTGCTCGTCACGATGTTCCTCGGCGGACCCAACGGGCCGCTGTTCGGACCGGACATCGTCCGCGCCGTCCTGCCCACGATCTACTTCGTCGTCAAGGTCGGCATCTTCCTGTTCGTCTTCATCTGGCTGCGCGCGACGCTGCCCCGGTTGCGCTACGACCGGCTGATGGACCTCGGCTGGAAGGTCATGCTGCCGTTCGCGCTCCTGTGGGTCATGGCGACCGGCTTCTCGGTCGTCCTGCGAGAGACCACCGAACGGGCCACGGTCATCCGAGCGGCGGCGATCGGCGCCGCCGTCGCGGCCGTGCTGTTCTTCCTGGCCCCGCTGTTCAGCCGCCGGGCCAGCGAGCCCGGGGGCGGGGGCGGGGACGGGGGCGCGCGGCCGCTCGACGACCCCCGTCCCGGGGGCGAGGCTCTCCCCGAGCGGGCCGGCGACCGCCCTTCGACCGACCGCCCGACCGAGGAAGTAGGGGTGTAGCAGTCATGTTCAACGCCCTGCGAAAAGGGTTCGGCCTCACGTTCAAGACGATGTTCCGTCCGACCGTCACGATCCGCTACCCGGAGCGCAAGCGCGAGCCGGCGCCGCGGTTCCACGGCCGGCACCTGCTGAACCGGCACCCCGACGGCCTCGAGAAGTGTGTGGGCTGCGAGCTCTGCGCATGGGCGTGCCCCGCCGACGCCATCTACGTCCAGGGCGCGGACAACACCCCCGAGGCGCGCTACTCGCCGGGGGAGCGGTACGGCATCGACTACCAGATCAACTACCTGCGGTGCATCCTCTGCGGGCTGTGCATCGAGGCGTGCCCGACGCGGGCGCTCACGATGACGCAGGAGTACGAGCTGTCGTCCGACAGCCGCGAGGACCTCATCTACACCAAGGAGCGGCTGCTGGCCCCGCTGCCCGCCGGCGCCACCCCGTTGCCGCACACCGACGCGGCGGTCGCCGCGCGCGGCCTGGAGTACTACGAGAACAACTTCGCCGGCCAGACCACGCTCGCGCACCTGCAGGACACCTACGCCGGCAGGGCCGGGCGCGTCGAGGAGTCCGGGGACCCCGTCGCCGTGGCTGTGGACGGCGGCGGCACCGAGCCGCCGGTCGCCGGGGTCGACCCGGTCATCGGCAACGCCCCCGAGCGACGCCCGGAGGGGGAGTAGCCGTGGTCGCGCTGGCCACCGCGGTCGGCGCCGTCCTGGCGCAGACGCCGGTCGCCGATCCCGCCGGCGCTGCCGCATCGACGGGCGCCGCGGAGTTCTGGGTGTTCTGGATCCTCGCTCCGCTGTCGCTCGCGGCGGCCGTGTCGATGGTCGTGCTCCGCAACCCCGTCCACGCCGCCCTGATGCTGGTGGTGAACTTCTTCACAATCGCGATGTTCTACGCCGTGCTCGAGGCGCAGTTCCTCGCCGCCGTCCAGATCATCGTCTACGCCGGCGCCATCATGGTGCTCTTCCTGTTCGTGCTGATGCTGCTCGGCGTCGACCGCGAGCTGCCGACGCGTGTGGCGCAGATCCGTGGGCAGCAGCCCGCCGCGCTCCTCCTCGGAGCGCTGCTCTTCGCCGCGCTGGCGGTCGGCGTCGCGGGCCCGTTCCTGGGCGCGGACTCGGCCTGCAACGCCCCGCCGGACGCCGTGGCCGCCGCCGGCGCGGATGCGCAGCCCTGCGTCGGCCTGGCCGCCGCGAACGAGGAGGGCAACGTCCGCGGCGTGGCCCGCCTGCTGTTCACCGACTACGTCTGGCCGTTCGAGGTGACGAGCGTGCTGCTCGTCATCGCCGCGATCGGCGCCATGGTGCTGGGCCGCAGGACGGAGCGCCCGGAGGATCTCGTCGACGGGCGAGGAGTGCGCAAGGAGCCGCTGCGGGCACGCGCCGCCCGACCCACCGGCTCGACGGCGCTGGACCGGGAGGCCGCGGAGTGATCGTTCCAGCGGGCCACTACCTGGTCCTCGCCGCCGCGCTCTTCACGGTCGGCGTGGTCGGCGTGCTCGTCCGCCGCAACCTCATCGTGATGTTCATGTGCATCGAGTTGATGCTCAACAGCGTCAACCTCACGCTCGTGACGTTCTCCCGTGTCAACGGCAACCTCGACGGGCAGGTGCTGTCCTTCTTCGTCATGGTCGTCGCGGCCGCCGAGGTCACCGTCGGCCTCGCCCTGATCGTCAACCTCTTCCGTCTGAAGGCGTCCGCCGACGCCGACGACGTCGACGCGCTGCGCAGCTAGGGGCCAGGTCGCCAATGGAGAACGTCCTCACCCCGCCGGCCGGCTCCCCGGTCGACTTCGCGTGGCTGATCCCGGTCGTGCCCGCGCTGTCGGCCGGGCTGCTCCTGGTCTTCGGAAAGCGCCTCGGTCGGCTGTCCTCGGCGGTCGCGATCCTGTCCATCGGGTTCAGCGCGACCCTGTCGACGATGGTGTTCGCGTTCCTCCAGGCGCAACCGGAGGAGGGACGCGTCTTCGTCCGCACGCTCGGCACGTGGCTGTCCGTCGGCGGGGCCGACGGACTCCGGGTCGACTGGGCGCTGCTGATCGACCCGCTCGCGTCGGTGATGCTGCTGCTCGTCACCTGGGTGGGCCTGCTGATCCACGTCTACTCGCTCGGGTACATGGCCCACGACGAGCGGAACCCGCAGTTCTTCGCCTACCTCAACCTCTTCGCCGCGTCGATGCTGATCCTCGTCACCGGCTCGAGCTTCCTCACCCTGTTCGTCGGTTGGGAGCTCGTCGGGCTGTGCAGCTACCTGCTGGTCGGCTTCTGGTTCGAACGGCGTGACTACGCGACCGCCGCGAAGAAGGCGTTCGTCGTCAACCGCATCGGCGACGTCGGGTTCATGATCGCGATGTTCCTGATCTTCGCGACGTTCGGCTCCCTGACCTTCGCCGACGTCCTGCCCGCGGTGTCGACGGCCGCAACCGGCGTCCTGATCGCCGTCGGTCTGCTCCTGTTCGTCGGCGCGACCGGCAAGAGCGCGCAGATCCCGCTCTTCGTCTGGCTGCCGGACGCGATGGCGGGCCCGACGCCGGTCTCTGCGCTCATCCATGCCGCGACCATGGTGACCGCCGGCGTCTACCTCGTCGCCCGGGCCTCGCCGCTCTACCTGGAGATCCCCGACGTCGGCCTGCTGGTCGCCTGGGTCGGCGCGGCGACCGCCTTCGTCGCCGCCGCGATCGCCTGCGCCCAGGTGGACCTGAAGCGGATCCTCGCGTACTCCACGGTCAGCCAGCTCGGGTACATGTTCATCGGCGTCGGCGTCGGGGACTACACCGCCGGCGTGTTCCACCTGCTGACCCACGGCTTCTTCAAGGCGCTGCTGTTCCTCGCCGCCGGTTCGGTGATGCACGCCGTCGCCGACGAGACCGACATCCGCAGGATGGGCGGGCTGTTCTCCAAGATGCCGGTCACCGCGGTCACGTCGCTGATCGCCGTCCTGGCCATCGCCGGTTTCCCCTACACCTCCGGGTTCTTCTCGAAGGAGGAGGTTCTCGCCTCGGCGGCCGCGCGGCCCGGCGCGCAGGGGATCTGGGTGCTCGGCATCCTCGTCGCGGGGATGACCGCCTTCTACATGGCCCGCTGGTTCGTCCTGATCTTCCTGGGCTCCCCGCGCTGGGCCGAGGGCGTCCGCCCGCACGAGTCGCCGCCGTCGATGACCCTGCCGCTGGTCGTCCTCGCCGTCGGCAGCGCCGCGGGCGGGCTGCTGAACACCAGCCCGGAGGACGGCTTCCTGCACCACTGGCTGGAGCCGAGCGTGGCCGCCTTCGCGGCGGACGGCCACTTCCTGTCCGAGGGCCTGCTGCTCGGCGCGGCGCTCGGGGTCGCCGCCGTCGGCGGCCTGCTCGGCGCGCTGCTGTACCTGCGGGTCGACGTCGCCACCGTGGGCGTCGGCGGCGGCGCCCGCAACGCCGCCCGTCGCCGCTACTACGTCGACGAGGTCTACGAGACGATCGTCATGCGCCCCGGCCGGGCCATGGCGGACGCCTTCGCCGCCTTCGACCGCCGCGGGATCGACGGGGCGGTCAACGGCCTCGCCCGCATGACCGCTGGAGTGGCGACCGTGGGACGCCGCACGCAGACGGGCTTCGTCCGCAGCTACGCGCTCGCCGTGCTCGCCGGCACCGTGCTGATCGCGGCCCTGTTCGCCTCCGGCGTCGTCTTCGGCGGGATCCGCTGATGCCCGGCTTCCCGCTGCTGACCGCGCTGATCGCCGTCCCTGCGGTGGCCGCCGCCGTCGTGGCCCTGCTGCCGTCGACCGCGCGCGGGGCGCTGCGCGCGGCCGCCGCCGCGGGGACGGGCGCGACGTTCCTGCTGTCGCTGCTGATGCTGACCGACTTCACCGCCGGGGACGCCGGCTTCCAACTCGGCGAGCAGGTCGCCTGGATCCCCCAGTGGGGGATCACGTACCGCCTCGGCGTCGACGGGATCAGCCTGCTGCTCGTCCTGCTGACCACCTTCATGTTCCCGCTCACGGTGCTCGCGGCCTGGGAGCACACCGACCGCCCCAAGGGGTTCTTCGCCTCGCTCCTGGCGCTCGAGGCCGCGCTGATCGGCGTGTTCTGGGCCCTCGACGTCATCCTGTTCTACGTGTTCTTCGTGGCGATGCTCGTCCCGATGTACGCGCTGATCGGCATCTGGGGCGGCAGCAACCGGCGGTACGCGTCGGTGAAGTTCTTCCTCTACACCCTGGTCGGCGGCCTGCTCATGCTCGTCGCCATCCTCTACCTCTACTTCAAGGCCGGCGCGACCTCGTTCGACTATGACGTCCTCGCCGGGGTGGCGCTCACCGGCACCGAGCAGCTGTGGCTGTTCCTCGCCTTCTTCGCCGCGTTCGCGATCAAGGTGCCGCTGTTCCCGTTCCACACCTGGCTGCCGGACGCGCACACCGAGGCGCCGACCGCCGGCTCGGTGATCCTGGCCGCCGTGATGCTGAAGATCGGCGGGTACGGGTTCCTGCGCTTCAGCCTCCCGTACTTCCCGGAGGCGACCGAGCGGCTCGCGCCGGTCATTCTCGCGCTCGGCGTCATCGGCGTCCTCTACGGCGCCCTGGTCGCGATGATGCAGTCCGACATCAAGAGGCTCGTGGCGTACTCGTCGGTCAGCCACCTCGGCTTCGTCGCGCTCGGCGTCTTCGCGCTGAACCCGATCGGCGCGGCCGGCAGCGTCGTGCAGATGGTGAACCACGGCCTGTCGACCGGGGCGCTGTTTCTGCTGATCGGATTCCTCTACGAGCGCACCCACAGCCGGGCGATCAGCGAGTACTCCGGGCTGCTGCGGTCCGCGCCGATCTTCGGAGGCCTGTTCCTGGTGACGGTCATGAGCTCGATCGCGCTGCCCGGCCTGAACGGGTTCGTCGGCGAGTTCCCGATCCTGCTCGGCACCTTCGCCACGTCGCGCTGGGCCGCCGTGGCCGCCGCCTTCGGGGTGATCCTGGCGGCGCTCTACCTGCTGTGGGCGTACCAGCGGATGTTCCACGGGCCGGTCGAGGGGCGCGCGGTCGGGTTCGCCGACCTGCGGCCGCGCGAGATCGCCGTCATGGTGCCGCTCGTCGCCCTGATGCTCGGCATCGGGCTGTACCCGCAGCCCCTCTACGACCGCGTCAACCCCGCCGTCGAGCAGATCGTCGCGGACGTGCGCGCCCGCACCGACGTCGCCGCCGCCGACGAGGCCGCCGCCGACGAGGCCGCCACCGACGAGGCCGCCACCGACGAGGCCCAGGAGGGGTCGCCGTGACCCTGCTCGCCCAGATCCCCCCGCTGCAGATCCCCGACATCGCCTGGTCGGCGATCAGCCCCGAACTGGTCCTGTTCGGCGTGGGCATCCTCGCCCTGCTGCTCGACACCGCGGGCCCCCAGCGGCTGCAGGCGTCCTTCCTCGTCTTCGGCTTCGCCGCCGCCGGCGCCGGCTACATCGCGCTGTCGACGGAGCAGTCCGTGCTTCCGGGCCTGGTCGGCCTTGCGGCGCTGGGCCAGTTCGCCCTGACGGCGATCTGGCGCGACCGGCCGCGGCTGCTGTCGGCGCTGCTCGCGGCGCTCGGATTCGCCGGCGCGATCGGCGTGACGACCTGGCAGTGGGGCGCCTACTCGGGCCGTCTCGTCGGGGCCGACGCCGCGACCTTCGTCGGCACGGACAGCCTGCTCGGCGGCATGGTCGCCGTCGACGGGGTCGCGCTCTTCACCCGGGTGACGGTCTGCCTGGCCGGTCTGGTGACCGTGCCGCTCAGCTTCGCCTACGCCGAGGAGCGGCGCATCCACCGGGGCGAGTACTACCCGCTGCTGCTGTTCGCGGCGACGGGCATGACCCTGCTCGCATCGAGCGCCGACTTCATCATGGTGTTCATCGCGATCGAGGTGCTGTCGCTGTCGCTGTACATCCTCGCCGGCTTCGCGAAGCGGGACCTCAACTCGCAGGAGGCGGCCCTGAAGTACTTCCTGCTCGGGGCGTTCTCCTCGGCACTGCTGCTCTACGGCATCGCGCTGGTCTACGGGGTCACCGGGTCGACGAACATCGCCGAGGCCGGCAGGGCGTTCTCCTCGCTGGACGCCCCCCAGGGGATGGCGGTCGCAGCCATGGCGCTGCTGATCGTCGGGTTCGGGTTCAAGACGGCGATCGTGCCCTTCCACATGTGGACGCCCGACGTCTACCAGGGCGCGCCGACGCCCATCACGGGCTTCATGGCGGCGGCGACGAAGGCCGCGGCGTTCGCGGCGTTCCTGCGGGTGTTCGTCGGCGCGTTCGCGCCGCTGCAGTGGTCGTGGACGCCCGTGCTGTGGGTGCTCGCGGCGCTCACCATGCTCGCCGGCGCGATCCTGGCCGTGGTCCAGAACGACGTGAAGCGCATGCTCGGCTACTCCGCGGTCGCGCACGCCGGCTACGTGCTGATCGGGTTCGTCGCGGTGAACCGGGCCGGGGTCAGCGGCGTGCTGGTCTACCTGCTGATCTACACGTTCATGTCGCTGGGGTCCTTCGGGGTCCTCGCGCTCCTCGAGCGGCGCAACCACAAGGCGATGGCGATCGACGACCTCCGCGGGCTCGGCCGTCGCGATCCCGTGCCGGCGGGGATGCTGGCCCTGTTCCTCCTCTCGCTCGCCGGCATCCCGGGCACGGCCGGCTTCGTCGCGAAGTTCGCCGTCTTCCGCGCCGGCATCGAGGCGGGCCATGCCGCCCTGGTGGTCATCGCGGTGGTCTCCAGCGTCATCGCGGCGTTCTTCTACATCCGCGTGATCGTGGCGATGTTCATGGAGGACGTGCCGGAAGGCGTCGCCGCCGAGGCCCCGCTCGCCCCCTCCACCGGGATGTCGGCAGGCATCGCGTTCTCGGCGGCGGTGATGGTCGCGTTCGGGACCGTCCTGCCGTTCCTGCTGGTCGACCTGGCCGACCAGGCCGCGACGTTCGTCTCCTGACATGTCCATCCCCCAGGCGGTGATCGACGACCTCGCCCGCAAGGGGGCGGAGCGAGGCGTGGACCTGCGTCCCGGCCTGGAGCTGGTCGAGGACCAGATGCGCAGCCAGGTCGCGTCGGAGCTGCCGTTCGTCACCGAGGCGTCGCGCTACCTCGTCGACGCGGGCGGCAAGCGGTTCCGGCCGATGCTCGTGCTGCTGTCCGGCATGCTCGGCGGCGCGCCGGCGACGGACCCCGACCTGGTGAGCGCCGGCGTGATCGTCGAGCTCGTCCACCTCTCGACGCTGTACCACGACGACGTCATCGACGCCGCCGACGTGCGCCGCGGCGCGCCCGCCGCCCACGTGAAGTGGTCGAACACGGTCGCGATCCTCACCGGCGACTTCCTGCTGGCGCGCGCCTCCGAGCTGTCCGCCGCGCTCGGCGTCGAGGTGACGCGGATCATGGCGCGCACGATCGCCGACCTGTGCCAGGGCCAGATCCTGGAGGTGCAGGGGTCGGCCGCCGCCGCCGAGCACGGCGCCGTGGGCGTGACCGCCGACCGCGAGCACTACCTGACCGTGATCGGGCAGAAGACCGCGTCGCTGATCGCCTCGTCGTGCCGGCTGGGGGCGCTGCTGTCGGGGCAGACGCCCGGGGCGATCGAGACGCTGACCGACTTCGGGTGGCGGCTGGGCATGAGCTTCCAGCTGGCCGACGACCTCCTCGACATCGTCAGCGAGGAGGAGTCATCCGGCAAGCTGCCGGGCACCGACCTGCGCGAGGGCGTGCGGACGCTGCCGGTGCTGCTGGCGCTCGAGGCCGACGGCGAAGCCTCGGAGCTCGCGCAACTCATCGCCGGCCCCGACGAGGGCAACGTCGACCGGGCGCTGAAGCTCCTGCGGGCCCACCCCGCCATGGGCATCGCCCGCGACTCCGCCAGGCTGGAGGCCGTCAAGGCCAAGGCCGCGCTCGCCGAGCTCGACCCCGACGCCGCCCACGCCACCGCCCTCGACGGCCTCGCCTACCTCGCCGACTACGCCGCCGACCGCGCCGGCTGATCCGTTCTGGCCGGTCGCCGGCGGTGGCCGCCGCGCTTCCAATGCTCAGCGGTGGTAACTGCCGTATACGGCACAGACCACCTTTGAGCACGGGCCGGCACCTGTGACGCGTTCCGCTTGAAGGAACAACCGTGCTTGGTACAAGCGCACTTGTACGATGGCGAAGGCGGGGAGGACAGCGATGGACGCAGACCACATCTCCCGGGAGGAGCTGCAGCTCGCGACGCGCAACCACGGGATGCCGCTCGAGGCGAGGCGAACACGGCGGCCGCGGTCCGATCGCGGACGGCCAGTTTGGTGTAGATCCGTCCGACGTGGGTCTTGACCGTGCCTTCACCGCGAACAGCCGTCGGGCGATCTCGGCATTGGACAGTCCCCGCCCGATCAGCCGCAGCAAATGGAGCTCCCGGAAGGTCAGCGCGCGCAGCCGCCGCCCGGCATCGGGGCGGTTGCGATAGCGGCGCAGGACCCAGCCCGCAATGGTCGGACGGTCAGTCTGGCGCACTCCCGACAGTTTCTCGCCGGTCACCGGCCCTAGCTGCACGTCTGTCATGCCTGCAGTCTGCGCAAGCCATCGACAGCGAGGCCAGCTTTTCTGGGGACTGTCACGCAAGAGGCTGACCGCGCGTCCGTGGAACACTTGCCCCATGACCGAGGATCGCGAGGCTCGTCCGCCGCTCGACGACGTGGAACGCGACCGCTGGCAGCGCACCGCCGACAGCAACATGGCGGCTGCCCGGCGGGAAGCGGACGCCGGCGCCCACCACATCGCGTGCCTGCTGGCCGAACAGGCCGCGCAGTGCGCGATCAAGGGGGTGCTCCACGGAATGGGCGTGTCGCGCGACGCCCACGGTCACGGGCTCGTCCGACTGGCCGAGGGCGTCGCCGCGCAGGTCGAGTCCGAGCTCGAAGCGTCCCTGCGAGCAGGCCTGCAGCGGCTGACACAGTCGTACATGCCGAGCCGGTACCCCGACGCGCTGCCTGAGGGAGCGCCGCCGGAGGTCTACGGGACCGAGCACTCCGAGCAGTCGCTCGCCGACGCCGATACGGCGTTGGCGTTCGCTCGCCGCGTGTGGAGTGGCCTGGTGCGGGCCCACCGTGAGCGAGAGGATCGTCCATGAGGCCGGCGGCCGTGCTGGAGCGCCGACGAGCGGAGCGCGCGGGCCTGCTCGCGTCCGCGCGAGCGTTCGTGGCACGTCTTCCGGACGCCCTCGGACTGCGCGCCGTCGCGGTCTTCGGCTCCGTGGCCCGCGGCGACTTCAACGTCTGGAGCGACGTTGACGTGCTCATCGTCGCGGAGGGGCTTTCGGACGACTACTGGTCGCGGCTGGCCGCCCTCGGTGACGTCCCATCCGGCATCGAGCCGGTGGTGTGGACCTCGAGCGAGTGGTCTCGTCAACGCGCCCGCGGCAACCCGATCGCGCTGGAGGCGGAGCGCCACGGCGTGTGGCTCGTCGGCAGCCCCGAGCAGCTCGCGGTCTGATCCCTTGGCCACGGTGGCGCAAGCCGGTGGCCGGACACTCGGCGCAGGTCCCAGGTGCAGGCACGAGGCCCGCACCCAACCCTTGTCGCGTGATCGTGGCCCGTGGCAGAGCGTTCAGTCGCCTTGCCGAACCACACCGCCGGTGGGTCCACGATGCCCTCAGCGGACAGGCGCAACCGGACACACCCGTGCCTTGTGACCAGCTTCTCGAGAGTCGCGAAGGTGGGCGTGCGGTCGCCACCTTCCATCCGTACGACAGCTGTGGGCGACGTGCCCGTCCGCTGAGCGAGCTCCTGCTGATCCCGGCGGCTGTGCGCAGCCGGTAGACCCGCTCCGCGAACGCCACGGCGCTGCGGGCCAGCCTTAGCGCATCCCGGTATTCCACGGAGTGGTGTCCCCGCGGGCGGTGGGGCGGCATCAGTCAGGGCGCTCTTCCTGACCGAGCTGAAGGGAACCGGCCAGGACACACCATCAGAATCAGAGGATGCGGGCTCGACCGGGTCGGTCGCGTCTCACGAGCCGGCGTAGAGGCGGTCGAGGCTGACCAGCAGGACTCGGCCGGCACGGTCGGCGGCGCGAAGTTCATCGGTGAAGCCGGCGGCGCTGAAGCACGCGAGACGTGCTTCCCGGGCGTCGAAGTCGGCGCGGTCGGCGAGGAGGTTCCGGACGTGTTCCAGACGCGTCAGGTCGCCGACGCCCATCACCTTGCCGTACTTCGCCTCTCCGAACAGCAGCACCCTGGTCCTTCCGTCGCGCCGGTCGCCGAGCGCGACGACGTCCACCTCGTGCGTCGTCCGGCGCTTCGGGTCGTTGAGCACGCCGCTGCGCACCTCCCGCACCCCCGGTCCCGTCGTCGTCTCGTCGGCAAAGCGCGCGCACCAGGTCCGGCACACGTCCTCGAAGTGCGGCCCGAGGACTGCCGCCGCGAACGTCGCCTGCGCCCGCGCCCAGACCCCGCCGGCGCGTCCCGGCCGTTCGAGTTCGCCCCAGGCCGGGCGCATGATCGCGTGGTAGAAGCGCAGGATCGGTTCGGCGATCCGATAGACCGGTCTCGTCTTGCGGAACGCGTCCTCGGACCTCGTCACGAAGCCGGTGTCCTCGAGCACCGCAAGGGGATGAGCGAGCTCATTGCTGCTGCGCTCCAGCCGTGACGCGATCCCGCCGCGGGACGTGTGACCGTCGGCGAGGACGGCGAGCACCGAGTGGTACAGCGCGCGGTCGCGCAGGTTCGGCTCCTCGGCGAGCAGGTAGCGGCCCTCGCGGAACAGCGGAACGAACGGGTTCAACACCGCCCTGACCACCCAGGCGCCGAAGTCGCCCGGACCCGACGGGGTGTCGTCCTGGACGAACTCCCGTCGGTAGGCCGGGGTGCCGCCGACGACGGAATGGACACGGAAGGCGAGGTCGGGGTCGTGGGCGAGGCCCCAGAAGTCGGCGGACTGGCGGTAGTCGAAAGACTGGACCACCACGTCCAGTCCGGCACGGCCGCGCAGCGGCGCGTCGCCGGACAGGAGGCGTCCCATGAACGACAGCGCCGAGCCGCACAGGATCAACCGGGTGCGTGACGCGAGACGGCGGCCGGTGCGAGGGCCGAGCGCCGACTGGAGCAGCGATGGGAGCGCCGGCGACGCCTGGGCGAGGTAGGGGAACTCGTCCAGCACGACGGTGACCGGCCGATCCTCCGCGCCGAGATCGAGCAGGGAGTCGACCGCGCCGGTCCACGAGTCGAAGGCCAGACGCGCCGGAGCACCGGTGAACGTCGTGAGCTGCTCGCCGAGCCGGCGCAGCGCGACCGGCTCCTCGGCCTCGAGCGCGTCCGAGTAGAAGCCGCCGGTCGCCTCGCAGAGGGACTGCAGGAGGAAGGACTTGCCCTGGCGCCGGCGACCCGAGACGATTCCGAGAGTCGCTCCGGGACGGCGATCCGTGGCGAACCGGGCGAGCGCGTCCCACTCCGGGGCGCGGTCGTACATGTCCGGGGGCCGCGCCAACGCCATAAGGAACAAGCGTACTTGATACAGTTGCACCTTGTAGGACATCGGCGGAGGGAGGGACAGTGGCGGGAGAGACGGCGACGGACACAGACCACATCACCCGGGAGGAGCTGCAGCTCGCGACGCGCAACCACGGGATGCCGCTCGAGGCGCTGCGAAACGAGGTCACGCCCATCGGGCTGCACTACCTGCTGATCCACTACGACATCCCGGCGGTGGACCCGGCGGCGTGGCGCCTGGAGGTCTGCGGCCGCGTCCGCCGGCCGCTGACGCTGACGCTCGACGACGTCAGAGCCCGTCCCAGCGTGACCCGCCCCGTCACGATGGAGTGCGCGGGCAACGGGCGGGCGCGCCTCGAGGAGCGGCCGATCAGCCAGCCCTGGCTGCTGGAGGCCGTCGGCACCGGTGAGTGGACCGGGACGCCGCTGGCACCGCTGCTCGACGAGGCCGGCCTGGACGACGACGCGATCGAGGTCGTCTTCGCCGGCGCGGACCGCGGCGTCGAGGGCGGCGTGGAGCAGTCGTACGAGCGGAGCCTGTCGGTCGACGACGCCCGGCGCGGGGAGGTGCTGCTCGCCTACGAGCTGAACGGCGCCCCGCTGCCGCCGCAGCATGGCTTCCCGCTGCGCCTGCTGGTCCCGGGCTGGTACGGGATGACGAGCGTGAAATGGCTCGAGCGCATCACGGCGGTGGACGAGCCCTTCGCCGGCTACCAGCAGGCGCACTCCTACCGCTTCCGGCGCGACCCCGACGAGCCTGGGGAGCCGGTGACGAGGATCGCACCGCGTTCGCTGATGGTGCCGCCGGGCATCCCCGACTTCCTGACTCGGCGTCGGTTTGTCCTCGCCGGCGACTGCCACCTGGAAGGCCGCGCCTGGTCGGGGTGGGGACCGATCGAGCGGGTCGAGGTCAGCGCCGACGGGGGCGCGACGTGGTGGGACGCGACGTTGGCGGACCCGGCGACCGAGTACGCGTGGCGGGCGTGGACGACCACGTGGCATGCGGGCGAGCCTGGCGAGTACGAGCTCTGCTGCCGCGCGACCGACGCCGCCGGCAACGTCCAGCCGGCCCAGCCGGAGTGGAACGTCGGGGGGTACGCGGTCAACGCGGTCCATCGGGTCCCCGTCACGGTGACGGAGCGGGCGTGACGGGCGGGAGCCCCAGGAGCGTTCCCGGCGACTCCGGCTGTCCCCGCAGGCGCAGCGCGACCGCGACGGCGTCCTCCAGGGATCAGGGATGTCGAACCAGACGTCGAACTCGTGGGCGTCGGAGCGGCGCAGCTCCAGGCTCACCGGCTGGTCGCTGATCTGCACCGCGTTGAGGTTCGCCCGGAACGACCCGTGCGCCTCGGTGAGGAGTTCCTGGGCCGCCGCCTCGTACTGCTGCGCCTGGAGGTCGGCGTTCTCCAGACGCAGGCGGAAGCGGCAGTACTGCCCGTCGGCGAGCCAGTCGGCGTGGGCGCCCATCACGCCGCCAGCCCGCACCCCCAGCCGAGCACCGCCATCCGGATGTCGCTGGCGGAATACCGTGTGAACGCAACGCTCCCGGACCGCTGACACGGGCCGTGATTGGGGCCGCCGGCGGGACACCGCGTACACTGGCCACCGATGTCCGGCTCGTGCCGGGACCTTCAACCAGTCTGTTCTTCGCGACTCGCTCGCTTCGCCGGACGACCGCGGCGGCGTCGGGCCGGACCAGGGGATACGCCGGATCCCAAGGAGCAACGTTGACGGACTACTACCAGGCCTACGGGACCGTGATCGCCCTGGTGATCGCGGGCATCGCCCTCGTGGTGGTGGCCTTCACGCTGAACCGCCTGATCAGCCCCAAG